>JADDPV010000128.1:0-6265 GCA_016781705.1 Rubrobacter sp. | reverse complement strand
CGCGCAAACCCCTAACCCCCGTCCGAGTAGACCCGCACGCCGCCCTTGTAGACGGCCGCGACGGAGAGGTCGGGGCGCAAAACGGTGACGTCGGCGTCGTAGCCGGGGGCGAGGCGACCCTTCCTGTCCCCCTCGCCGACGAGCCGGGCTGGCGTCGAGGCGGCCATCTTCGCTGCCTCGGGGACGGTGCAGCCGGTGAAGGCGAGGATGTTGGCGAAGGCCTCTTCCATGGTGAGGACGCTCCCGGCGAGCGTCCCGCTCTCAAGCCTGGGGGCACCGCCATCGTCGAGGTAGAAGCGGCGGGTCCCGAGGGGGTACTCGCCGCCCCGCATGCCGGTCGCGGCCACGGCGTCGGTGACGAGGCAGAGCCGGTCGGGGCCGAGCATGCGGAAGGCGAGGGAGACGACCTGAGGGTGGACGTGCCGGCCGTCGGCAATGATGCCGCACGCGACGCGCGGGTGGGCGAGGGCAGCGCCGGGGAGGCCGGGCTCGCGATGACCGAGCAGGCTCATGTCGTTGAACAGGTGCGTGACGCCCGCGATGTGCCGGTCGAAGGCAGCGTATGCGACCTCGAATGTGGCGTCCGAGTGCCCGGCGGAGACTACGACCCCGCGCTCGCTCGCCGCTTCCGCGAGCGATGTCGCGCCCCTCAGCTCCGGCGCGAGGGTAAGCATCCGTACGGCCCCCAGGTCCAGGAGCTCGTTTAGGAGGTTGGTGTCGGGTGGGGAGACGTGGGCCGCCGGGTGGGCGCCCCTCCTCACCGGGCTGACGAACGGGCCTTCGAGGTGGACGCTCAGAGGCTCCGCGCCGCCGCCGTCGAGGCCGGACTCGATGGCCCTGCGGAGGGCGGGGAGCGTCTCGCGGTAGAGGGAGCGGGGGGCGGAGATCACGGTCGGAAGGTAACTCGTGGTCCCGGTGGATAGGAGCCGTTCCGAGAGCTCCCCGAGCCGTTCGGGCTGCGTGGCGACATCCACCCCGAAGGCGCCGTTGACCTGCAGGTCCACGAAGCCCGGCAGGAGGAGGTATCCCGGGTACTCGTGAACCTCGTCGGCCTCGAGTCGTCCCCGGCTCACCTCGACGAAGCACCCGCCCTCGACGAGGACCGTGCCGCCGGTCCATACCTCACCGTCCGCTACGACGTCCCCCCGGAGCGCCGTTCTTGCTGACCTTTTGCCTTCCGTTACCGTCCCCCGTCCTCGAAGGAGCCTGACGTCTCGCCCTGGCGTCTCGCTCGGGCGTCCGGGCTACGCCGTGGAGTCTATACGGCGCCCGTTCCGGGGGTCTCCTCCTCGGGGGCGAACTCTTCCACGTTCGGTTCCGGTCGGACGTCGGGGACGCGTAGGAGGAAGAAGAGGCCCAGGGCCATAACGAGGGCGAGGGAGCCTATGGAGATCCTGTACGCCCCCGTCCCCAGGGGCTCGAAGACCGTGAGCAGCACCGCTGTTATCGCCGGCCCGGCGACCGCGGAGAGACGCCCGGCGATGCTGTACATCCCGAAGAACTCCCCGAGCTTTTCGGGGGGTGAGAGCGCGACGAGCATGACGCGGCTGACGGTCCACGTCCCCCCCAGAGCCGCACCGACGAGCGGCCCCGCGAGGAGCAGCATCCATGGCGCGAGCGCGAGCGCGGCGAGCACGATGGCGACGAGCCACATCAGGAGCACCCACACGAGCGCTTTTTTCGGGCCCAACCTGTCCGAGGCGTACCCGAAGCCCAGAGAGCCCAGGCCCGCGAAGACCGTCGAGAAGAGGAGGAGGTTGCGTATCTCGGCCTGTTCCATCCCGAAGACCTCGCGCCCGTAGAGCGACATGTTCGCGATGGCGGTGTTCGCCGCGTCGGTGTAGAGCAGCGTCGCCACGATGAATGTCCCGACCCCCAGGTAAGAGGCGCGCATGTTCCTCGCCGTCGAGATGACGTTCCGGTAGGTCCCGACGAGGCTCACCGGGCGCGGCGGGCGCACGGCCGTGTCCGGGACGAAGAGGAAGGCCGGCAGGCTGAAGAGGAGGTACAGGACCGCCGTCGGCAGGAACGCGTTGGAGTTGGGCTGGCCGCCCGTGTCGATCCAGGCGCCAAACGGGCCGAGCCACCCTTTGATGGCCGCCCCGTCGGTGACGAAGTAGGTGAGGGCGACGAGGGCGACGATGCTCCCGATGTAGCCTAGAGCGGTGCCGTACCCGCTGACCCTGCCCGCCCCACGCCCCGCAGAGACACCCGGCAAGAGCGCGTTGTAGAACACGAGCGCCGACTGGTAGGCGACGTCCGCCGCCGCGAAGAGCGCGCACGCCACCAGGACGCCCCCGGCGAGATCCAGCCCCGCCGTAAAGAGCACGGCGACAGTGGTGAGCAGGATCAGGTACGGCAGCCGCCGCTGGCGCAGGTCCGCCACGGAGCCCAAGAAAGGCGCGGTGAGCGCGACGAGGAGCGCCGAGGCGGCCGAGACGTAGTTGACTACGCTCGCCCCCGCGCCCAACTCGTCGCCCAGCCACAACGGAAAGAAGAAGCTGAGGATGCTGATCGAAAATATGGTGTTCGAAAAGTCGTACAACGCCCAAGACCACACCGCCAGCCCGGACGCCTTGCCCCGCGTCGCCACTCCGTGCCCCCGCTCTTCGGAGGCTCCCATTCGCTCCTCGTCTCTCATGGCGGCGGCAGTATACGGGAGAGGTGAGACGGCATCATAGGACGTTCGGAACTAAAAGCTGATCAGCACTTCGGCCCGTCAGCTTCTCCTCGGGCGCAGATCCTCCACCCCGATAATCGGTGGAGAAACCGCCCACCGTTCTGAAGGACCCCGACGGCGCGGCCCGGCGACGGTCTCCCGACCCCGTTCTTGCTGACTAGCCGGCCTAGCTATCCCAGCGCCACGTCGAGGACCATCATGACCGAGAAGCCGACCATGAGGCTCATGGCGGCTATGTCGGGGCTGCCGCGCTTGGCCTCGGGGATGAGCTCCTCGACGACGACGAAGATCATGGCGCCGGCGGCGAACGCGAGGGCGTAGGGCAGCGTGGGCTGCGCCAGCAACACGGCCGCCGCCCCGACGACCGCCGCGATCGGCTCGACCACCCCCGAGAGCTGGCCGTAGAAGAAGCTCCTGCCCCGGCTCATCCCCTCGCGCCTCAAGGGCATGGAGACGGCCGTGCCCTCCGGGAAATTCTGCAAGCCTATGCCGACGGCGAGCGCGATCGCCCCGCCCAGCGTGGCCCCCGGGACGCCCTCCGTGATGCCGAGGCCCACCGCCCCGAAGGCGACCCCCACGGCCAGCCCCTCCGGGATGTTGTGCAGCGTGATCGCCGACACCAGGAGCACGCTGCGCCGCCAGCTGGTCTCGATCCCCTCGGCCTCCGACATCTTCATGCCGGGGTGCAGGTGCGGCAACAGCCGGTCCAAAAGGCGCAAGAATACCCCCCGGCCATGAACCCCACGAGCGGCGGCACCCACACCGGCAGATCCCCGCCCTCCGAGAGTTCTATCGCCGGCGCCAGCAGCGACCAGAAGCTCGCCGCGATCATCACCCCCGCCGCGAACCCGAGCATCGAGTCCAACAGCTTCCTGGGCACGTTCTTGGTCCCAAATACCAGCGCCGCCCCGAGCGCCGTCATCCCCCACGTGAACAGCGTCGCCAAGAGCGCCTGCAAGACCGGCGGCAGGTCCGCGAAGAAGCCGATCATCGCGTCTCGTCTCCGGGCATCGTGTGACTAACGGGGCGCACGGTCCTATTGATAGCACGTCCCCGCTCGGTCTGAAAGAGGATCAAACGCTCATTAAGAGACCCGTCAGTACATAATGGCTATGCCGGCCGTGAGCCCCCCAAGCTCGGGGCGGAGAGGACCGCGGTCTTGGCCCAGGCGAAGTCTTTCAGGAGCATCCGCGTGACCTCGTAGATGACCTGCAGGATGGCCCCGGCCCCCACGGCCAGGAAGACGGTCGCAGCGAGGTTCGAGTAGGCGAAGCCACCGATCCAGGTCCCCACGATGGCCGGCCCCCCGGCGAGGAGCGCCAGCCCGGCGAAGTGCGCGAGTTTGGGCTTTTCCTTGAGGATGGGCGCCGCGATCCCGACGCCCTCCGTGATGTTGTGCAGGGTGAACCTGACGACCAGGAAGGCCCCCAAAGCTGCCTCCCCGAGGGCAAACGCCGCCCCTATGGCCAGCCCCTCCCCCAGGTTGTGCAGCCCTATGCCCAGGGATATGCGGTAGGAGGTCGAGAGCCGGCTCGCCTCCCCGCTCCCGCGTCGAAACAGCCGTTCGGCCCCCAGAAGCCCGAGCAGGGTGAGCAGGGCCACCAGGATCACCAGCGGGATCCCGGAGAAGGCGCCAGGCAGCTCGACGGCTACCTCCCCGGCCTCCAGCAGCGTGTCCACCACCAGGAAGATAAGCAGCCCCACCGTTAGGGCCAGGATGGCGTTCACGCCCGCGGTACCCAGGCGCCGCAGGAACGGGTACCACAGCAGCCCCAGGGCCACCGGCACCACACCGACACGTAGAACCCCATGAGGGCGTAGCAACAGGGCCATTTCGAACCTCACGCTTGTAGGAAGATCGCTAAGAGCTTGCGCCAATAGGCGAGTAGCGAACGTGACAAGGGGCTGGGCGAAGGCTATTCAATCGCTTTGAGAGCTGCCAAGTACGAAAAGTTGCCAGCCTATTGGTGCAGCCTCTAAATAGAACATTTCTTGTCTTAGAGGCTCCGCCAATAGGCGAGTAGCATATGTATCAAGAAACAATGGAAAGGCTGTTGAATCACTCTGAGAGCTACCAAGTATGAAAAGTTGCCAGCCTATTGGCGGAAGCTCTTATAAGGATCTTCCGGTCTACTAAGCGGGAAGCGGGGCGAGCACGGGTCCGGCGGAGCCCGAGTAGGAGCGCAAGCGGCCGAGCAGCACGGCGACGAGTGCTCCGGCTCCGACGAGGGTCCAGCCGAGGGGGCCTGGTACCGCGAGGCCGAAGAAGCCACGCAGGGGCCTCGCGGCGAGGGCCGCCACGAGCATGCCGGCGGAGCCGGCCACGGCCCCGAGCACCGAGCGGCTGAGACCGCCTTCTGCCCGTCCGGCGTCGAGGGTCTGGGCGAGCTGGGTGACGACGATGCTGGCGAAGGCGACGGTTCGCGCCTCCGGCAGGCCGCCGGAGCGCAGCGAGAAGATATAGGCGGCGAGCGCGGGTGCAGCGGTCGCGGTCCCGCGGCGCAGGATGTCGTTGCGCAAGGGCTTGTCGAGGGCGGAGGCGCCTTCACGAGACAAAGCGCCGAGGTCGTGGTGCTCGGGCTGCTGGAGCGCCACGGCGAGGGCGGGCAGGACGTCCGTGACCAGGTTGACCGCGAGGATCTGGCGGGTGGTCAGCGGGGAGGCGAGTCCCAGCACGCTCGCCCCGACCTGGAGGCCGAGCTCGCCGAGGTTGCCGCCCAGCAGCAACCCCAGAGCCCGTCGGATGTTGCGCCAGAAGCTGCGTCCCTCTACCAGGGCCTCGACCAGGGTGGAAAAATCGTCGTCGGCGAGCACCACGTCGGCGGTTTGGCGGGCGACCTCCGTGCCGCCGCGTCCCATCGCCACGCCCACGTCCGCGAGTCGCAAGGCCGGCGCGTCGTTGACGCCGTCGCCAGTCATCGCCACGGTGTGACCCCGGCGCTGGAGGCTCTCGACGATCCGCAGCTTATCCAGTGGTGTGACTCGCGCGACGATCGTCGTCCGCTCGAGACGCAGGTCCAACTCCTCGTCGTCGAGCCCGGCTATCTCCGAGCCGGTGAGGACGCGGTCGCCGTCTGGCAAGCCGGCCTCATGGGCGACGGCGCGGGCGGTGGAGGGGTGGTCGCCGGTGAGCATGACCACACGCACCCCCGCGTCGTGGCAGCGGCGCACCGCCTCCGGCACCGCGGGCCTCAATGGGTCGCTGATCCCCAAAAAGCCGAGGGCGACGAGCCCGCGCGGGTCGTCGAGCGTGGCGTCGGGCGGGCCTTCGGCGACCATGAGCACGCGCAGGCCGCGCTTGGCGAGACGCCTGGCCTGCGCGAGCAGCTCGCGTCTGCCGTCCTCATCAAGTGGATGTTCTGCGCCGTCGCGGTGCACCCCGTTGCAGCGGGGGACGAGCGCCTCCGCCGCGCCCTCCGCGCAGAGGCGTCCATCGACGATATTGGCGTGAAAACCCCGGGCCGAGTCGAACGGTAGCTTGGATTCGCGCTCCGCCCGCAGCTCGTCCCCCAAGCCAGCGTCCCGGGCGGCCTCGGAGACGACGGCGTCGGTCGGGTCCCTGAAGGCGTCGGAGGCGTCCGGGTG
>JADDPV010000007.1 GCA_016781705.1 Rubrobacter sp. | reverse complement strand
GCTATTTGAAGGTCCGAAGGGAACCTGGCGGGAAGCGTCATCCGCGTCCTCCTTGCGCTTCGGCGGCGGCGAAACCCTCGATCTCGATGCCGAACTCATGGCCAGCGTCTAACAGGGTGTCGAAGAGGTACTGCCCCGAGGACCGCTCGCAGTGCAAAAGGTACGACCGCTCCCCGTCGCGGTCGTCGCGCACGACGTCGGTCACGAGCTTCGCGACCGAGCTGCGGAAGGCCGCGCCGTCGGGCGTAACTTCCTCGGAGAGGTCGATGCCGCACACCTTCGCCAGCAGATCGGCCGCTCGTGTGCCCGTGATCCGCATTAGCGCTCGCCCGTGCGTGGCGTCGAAGACGCTGACCAGTCCCTCGTCCGGCACCTCTTCTACACGCCCGGCGACCGCCGCGCCCGTTCCGGGCGGGGCTAACAGCAGCCACTCGCCGGGGCCGGAGCCCACGACGAGCGTTCCGTGCTCGTCGTGGGCGGCGCGTCCGTAGGGGACGCCGAGCGCGCGGGCTACCTCTCCGTCCGCGGACGCGAGCACGAGGACCTTGGCCAACGGGGTGCAGTCCATGATCCGCGGATCGGCGCCGCTGCGGCGGGTGCTGACCTCCCAGCCGTGCTCCACCGTCACCGGTGGGGCCGGTGAGATCGGGCTGCGGGCGACGGGCGCCGCCTCAGCCACGCTGGCGCGTTCCCTCGGGGTCGAAGTGCGCGTGGTGCTGCGTGACGCGGATCGGGATCCGTTCCCCGTCGGGCAACTGCACGAGGAGCGTTGTTCCCGGCGTGGCGAGGTGCGGGGCGACGAAGCCCAGGCAGATCGAACGCCCCAGCGTGGGCGACATGCGACTGGACGTTATCCGTCCCACGACCCCGTTCTTGTCCTCGATTATCTGGCTCGCCTCGGGGGGAACCAGCGAACCGTCGTGCGGTTGCAGGCCGACGAGCCGCAGGTAGTCGCCGCGCTCGCCCTGCCAGGCCAGCTCGGGCTTGCCGGCGAAGTCGTCCTTGTCCAGCTTGACCATCCTGCCGAGGCCCACGCCGTAGGGCCCCGTGAGCCCGTCGGTATCCTGGCCTACTATGAAGTGGCCCTTCTCCAGGCGCAGGATGCGCTGCGCCTCGACGCCGAAGGGCTTGACGCCGAGGTCCGCGCCGCGCTCCATCAACGCCTCCCACACGTGCAGCCCGTAGGCGGCGGGCACGTGGATCTCGTAGCTGAGCTCGCCGGTGAAGCCGATGCGCCACATAAAGCAACCGTCCACGCTGGCGATGCGCCCGGTACGGACCCGCATGTAGGGGAAGGCGTCCGGCGAGAGGTCCACACCCTCGGCCAGACGCAGGAGAAGGTCGCGGGACTTAGGCCCTGCAACGTTGATGCTCGCGTACGCCGTCGTCACCGGGGTTATGTGGATCCGCCACCCGGGCTTGGCAGTTTGCAGCCAGTTGTCGATCCACTCCCAGACGGACGCCGCTCCCGAGGAGGTTGCCGTCAGGATGTAGCGGTCGGAGCCGAGGCGGCCCGTGACGCCATCGTCGAAGATTACGCCGTCCTCGAGGCACATCACGCCGTAGCGGACCGCGCCTACGTCGAGGTTGGACCACTCGTTCACGTAAAGGTGGTTCAGCAGCCTCGGCACGTCGGGGCCGCGCAGGTCGAACTTGCCCAAGGGCGTCACGTCTATGAGGCCTACGTTCTCCCTGACGTTGCGGACCTCGGAGGCGGGATCTCCGTAGTGGTCGGGCCGGATCCAAGCCCCCGCCACCAGCGGCTTCGCCCCGTGGCGCTCGTGCCACGGCTGCATCGGCGAGTAGCGCACCGGCTCGAAGATACGCCCGGCCAGAGCGCCTAAGGTGATAGGCGCGTAGGGCGGGCGCCACACGGTGGTTCCGGTCTCCTCGATGGTGCTGCCGGTCGCCTCCGCCATGATCGCCACGGCGTTGACGGTCTCGAGTTTGCCCTGGGCGGAGCCCATGGTCACCGTGGTGTACCGTTTGGCAAGCTCTATGGCGTCATAGCCCTCCTTCTCGGCGGCGACGAGATCCTTCGAGGTGACGTCCTCGGAGTAGTCCACGATACCGTGGGTCTTGCCGCGGAACAGCGCCGGGTGGTCGTAGACCGGGAGCTTTGGGTACTCCACGGGCGGCGACTGGGCAAGCTCAGGCTGCCCGTCGGCGTGCTGCGGGATGCCCGCGCGCAGCGCCCGGCCGGTTCGGGTGGCTCGTCCGGCGGCGTCGCGTCCGGTGGCGCGCGCGTGGGCTAGCAACTCCTCGAGCGTCCCGTCGCCGGCCAACCCGCCGGTCACCAACACGTCTTCGGTGAGCCTGGAAGGGAAGAAGCGGGCCGCCCTCCCGTCGTAAACCGGCCGGTCGCCGGCCATGTTCAGCAGCGAGGTGGGAGCGGTCCAGCCGACGGCGGTAACTAGCAGGTCGCAGTCTATCTTCGTGCCGTCGGCGCACTCCACGGAGCGCACGCCCTTGCCGCCGCCGTTGGCCCGCACGACATCGCCGCCCCGGCGGGCGTCCACTACGCGCGCGACCTCGACGCCGGCGCGCTCGAGGTCTTCTGCCGCCGCGTCGCCGCTCTCGTTCGCGGAGAGAACTACAGCCCGCTCTCCGGGTTTGACCGCGTACAGGTTGACGAGCCGGCGGACAGCACCCGAGAGAACGACCCCCGGCGCGTCGTTGCCCTCGAAGACGTATGGGCGTTCGATCAGGCCGGGCGCTACCACCAGCGTCTTGGCCCGAGCCTTTACGAGCCGCTCCACCACGTGCGGCAGGTTCCTTTGCAGCACCGCAACCCAGTTGCCGTCGTAGCGTCCGTTCACCACCGAGTTGGTCATCACCTCGATGCCGGCGGTGGACCCGACCTCGCCGCGCAACTCGCGCAAAGCCGCCAGCTCGGCCTCGTTCCCCCAGCGGAGATGGCCGCCAAGCTCGTACTCCTCCTCCACCAGCAGGACCTGCGCCCCCGCCTCGGCGGCGGCGATGGCCGCCGCCATCCCGGCGGGACCGCCGCCGGCGACGACCACGTCGGGGTGGGCGTAGCGCTTGTCGAAGTACCCGTGAGACGAGTCGGGAGAGACCACGCCGCCCGCGGAGAAGCGCCGCAGAACGCTACGGTACGCGGGCCACAACCGTCGCGGCTTGATAAAGGTCTTGTAGTAGAAACCGGCGGAGAGAAAGCGGCCAAAGGCCCCGTTGGCGGACTTTATGTCGAAGCGCAACGAGGGCCAGACGTTCTGCGGGCTCACTACCATCCCCGGCTCCACGCGCCGGTGCGCTCCCCGGACGTTCGGCTCGTCGCCGACCTGCACCATGCAGCCGGGATCCAGGAAGCTCGCGGTCAGCAACCCGCGGGGGCGGTGGTACTTGAAGCTGCGGGAGAAGACCCGCTCGCCACAAGCGGCGAGCGCCGAGACGATGGTGTCGCCCTCGTAGGCAGGGTACGCCTCGCCGTTCCACGTGAACCTGAACCTCCGTCCGCGGTCGATGACCTCGCCGGGTTGGGGCTTGAGGCGCATGGACATGGAGTTCCTGGAGATACTCGGCGCCGACGTCGTCAATAGGTAGCCCCCCCGCGGTCGTCAGCGACGTTCCCGCCGGTGGCCCGTTCGTCCTCCCTGTCTCGAAGTTGCGCCGCCGGGAGCCGCGAGTCTCGCACCTCGTTGGTCACCGTGTGCCGCTCGACCACGAAGTGCCGCCGGCAGCCGGCGCGGTGGAACCAGGTCTCCGTAGTCCAGCCCGCCGGGTTGTCCCGCATGTACAGAAAAGCCCGCCAGTCCTCGATGCCGGTCGCGTTCGGGTCGGGGCGCTCCGACAGCTCGCCGACGTAACGGAACTCCGACGCGTTGCGGAGCCCGCAATAGGGGCAGGGCAGGAGGATCATGGCCGCCCCCAGGCTACGCGCTCAGTGCCCAACTGCCGCGGCCCCCTTCTCGCCCATCAGATCTCCCCTCTCGAACCGGTCGAGGCCGAAGGGGGCGATGAGCTCGGGCGTCTTGCCTGTGGCTATGAGCTCGGCCATCGTCTCGCCCGAGACGGGGCCAGCCTTGAACCCGTAGGTGCCCCAGCCCACGTCGATGAGGAAACCCGCCACGGGTGTGGTGCCCATGATCGGGGAAAAGTCCGGCGTCATGTCGCACAAACCCGCCCACTGGCGGAGCACGCGCATCCTGGACAGCGAGGGCATGAGCTCGAGCACGTGTCCGGCCAGACCCTCGGTGAACTCGAGCGTGCCCCGCATCGAGTAGGAGGTGAACGGGTCCACGCTGGCGCCGAAGACCAGCTCCCCCCGGTCGGTCTGGCTCACGTACACGTGCAGCGTCCCCGAGACTATGACCGGGTCGAGGAATGGCCTTACCGGCTCGGTGACGGCCGCCTGAAGGGGGAAGGTGCTGATAGGCATCCTCACCCCTGCCATCCCCGAGATCAGGGTGGCCCAGCCGGCCGTGCAGTTGACCACGACGCGCGTGGCGATGTCGCCGCGATTGGTCTTGACGCCCCCGACCCTGCCGTCGACCACGTCGATCCCCGTAACCTCGGTGTTCTGGTGGATGTGCGCGCCGTAGGCGTCCGCGCCGCGGGCGTAGCCCCAGACCACTGCGTCGTGGCGGATGATCCCGCCCGGCGGGTGGTACAGGGCGCCCAAGATCGGGTAGCGTACGTCCTCCGAAGTGTCTATATAAGGGACGAGACGCTTGATCTCGTCAGGACCTATGACCTCGGAGTTCACGCCCTCGAGCTTGTTGACCTCGGCCCGCCAGCGCATCGTGCGCAGCGAGCCGTCGTTGTGGGCGAGGGTGAGGTGGCCGCGCTGGGCGAACATCGCGTTGAAGTTCAGGTCAGCCGACAGGGTCTCGTAGAGCTTTACGGAGCGGTCGTAGAAGCGCACGCCTTCCGGCGTGAGGTAATTCGAGCGAATGATCGCCGTGTTGCGCCCCGACCCGCCGCTGCCGATGTAGCCCTTCTCGAGGACTGCCACGTCAGTGATGCCGTGATTGGCGGCCAGGTAGTAGGCGGTGGCCAGACCGTGCACGCCGCCGCCGACCACGACGACGTCGTAGCTGGGCCGCAGATCGTGTTTGCGCCACGCCCGCGGCCAGTCGGCCCGCGAGAGGCCGCGACGAAAGAGGTCGAACGCCGAGTACCGGGCAGGCTTGCGATAGCCGTTCTCCGAACCGTTACGGTTGTTGAATATGCCCACCTGATCGTCTCCCGTAGTGCGTATGCTCGTTGGAGCCGGTCGAGAACAAAGAGCGGCGGGAAGGACCGCTCGATCATCTCTTGCCTCCAGCTAACCCACAGCCGCCCCGCTGAGGCTCGGCGTTTGCCGAAGCCACTTCTCGGTATTCTCCACCTGGTTGAAGGTGTACACGTGAAACCCGGCGATGTTGTATTCCCTATCACCCGCGTACGGGACCAGCCTCTCGACCAGCGCGTCGGGGCTATAACCAGGCTTGAGGAGGCTCGCCACTATGTTGGCGTGCTTGGCGAGAAAGCGCGCCGAGTCACCCACGCCGATCCTCAGCGAGATCCGCAGCAGCTTTCTGCGCTCCACGACGCCCGGAATACCGACGTAGACGGGCAGCCCGATCCCTTCCCGCCGGATGCCCGCGACCCAGCCTAAGATCACCTCGGGGTCGAAGCACATCTGGGTGACGATGTAGGTGGCGAAGGGCAGCTTGTCCCGGAGCGCCCGGCGGAGGGCGTCGTCGACGATGGCGGGATGGCCCTCTGGATACCCGGTCACGCCGACCTGCTCGAAGCCGTGCCCCAGATCCCCCATCGCCCGCAGCAGCGCGGGCGCGTCCGCGTACGGGCCGGCTGGCTCCTTAGCGTCGCCCCCCACGACGAAAACGTCTCTCACGCCGGCACCCCCCAACCGCCGCAAGATCTCTCCCAGGTGCGCCCGGCCCTTCACTAGCCGCGCCGAGACGTGCGGCACTACCCGAAAACCCCTCCGCGACAGCTCCTCACTCAGCGCGAGGGTGCCCTCGACGCCTTTGGCCGGCGAGCAGCTCACTGCCACTTTCGCCCCCTCGGGGAGGTAAGCCGTCTGCTCCACCGCCTCCTCCGTCGGCATCATCTCGAACCTGAACGAGGCGGGTGTTGCGAGGGGAGCCCTCTCGGTCCCCTCGTCCGTGCCGGCTTGCCCCGTGGAGGTCCGGCGAGCTTGTCCTTGGTCCATCGGGAGATCGCTTGAGCGGTTACGACAACCTGGTGAGAGCCGAAGGCGCCCGCAGATCCGCCTTGACGGTCTGCTTCTTCGGGTCTATGAAGGGCTTCTCGACGACCCTGGCCGTAACTTCACCGGTGGCCATCCTCACCGTCAGTTCGGTTCCTAGGTCGGCGTACTCGATGGGCACCAGCGCATACCCGATGTTCGTCTTCAGCCGCGGCGACCAGAACACCGAGGAGACCTGGCCGATCTGCGCGCCGTTCTCGACAACCTGCAAGTAGTCCTCTATGTATCCCACCAGAGGGTCGCCCATGAGCTCTATTCCGACCACCTTGCGGTCGACCCCCTCGTCCGCGATGCGCTTCAGCGCCTCTTTCCCTATAAAGTCGGCCTCCTGGTCGAGCTCCACCGTGTACTCCAACCCTACCTCGTAGGGGTTGAGGAACGCGTAGTCGCTGTAGGCGTTGTTGTCCAGCGCTATGTCGGAGCCGTAGCTCAAGATACCGGCCTCCACCCGCCGGATCTGGGACGGCCCGATGACCGCGAGGTCGTGGGGCTTACCAGCCTCGAGCATGGTGTCCCAGAACTTCATGCCGTTCCGGCTGGCGTCTCTGAGGTAAATCTCGAACCCCACCTCGCCGGTGTAACCGGTTCGCGATATGACGACATCCATGCCGTCGAGCTCGTACTGGTCCATCCAGTAGTACCGGAGGTCGAGGATCTGGTCGCCGAAGAGGTCAACCATGAGGTCCTTGGACTTCGGTCCCTGAATCTGGACCGGCGCCACGTCGGGCTCCCGGATCTGCACGTTCAGGCCGGAAACGGCGGCCACCCCCTTGGCCCACAGAAGCACGTCGCCATCGGCCACGGACAGCCAGAAGTGGTTCTCGCCCAAGCGTAGCAACACCGGGTTGTTGATGATGCCGCCGTCGACGTCGGTGTTGAGCGCGAACTTGCACTGCGTGACCTCGCACTTCGTCAGGTCCCGCGGCGTGAGCATGTTCGTCAGGGTGAAGGCGTCTGGACCGGTGATCTCGACCTGCCGCTCGGCGGCCACATCCCACATGGTGACGTCTTTGACCAGCTTCCAGTACTCGGCGACCATGTCGTCGTAGTGCCTGGGATGGTACTGACGGTTGGTGACCGTGTAGGACTGCACACCGTGGCGCTGGTGCGCATAGAAGAACGGGGACTTGCGGATCCGCGTATACATGTGGATCCTCGGAGTGTCATAAGGTATGCGCAAAAGAATTACCTCCTCACCAAGACGCCGTAACCGGTGGTGGTGTTCCTCATGGACAGGTTGCTACGAGACCCCCGACGCTAAAGCCTCCATTCCTTTCTCTCCACATTCGGAATGTATCACGGACAAGAGCTTAGTGCAACTATAGTTGCTGTATAAGCACCTACCCCCTGACGAGGCTCACGCCTCTGGTGCTGCCAGCAAGGAATTAACGGTGAAGTCGGAGAGCCCTGCCTTCTCGAGCGGCTCGAAGCCCCGATGGTAGAGATCGTCGGTGTTCACGGATCTCCCGGCCTGGGCTGGGGAGCGCCGGGCGCCGATCTACTCGAGAGAGCCGACCGCTCCAGGCGATCCAACGTGCCTGATACGCCCTTCGAGTCCCGAAACGCCCGCGGGTAGACCCGGTAGACGCCCCGCACTCCCACCATTTGGGGCTATCGGCCGTCAGTTGTTAGCAGGGCTACGGGGAAATCGCGAAGCAAAGCGTTGACGGGCAATGACGCCTCGCCGTCGCGCTCCTCGACCGTCACTTTTTCGCCGGTGAGCACGTTGAGGTACGTCGCCCCGGCCAGCTCTCCGGAGAGGCGTACGAGGGTGCCGGCCCATTTTTCGGGGGCCGGCAGGAGCGGGCCGGATTCGTCCACAAGATGGGCGCACAGTCGGGGCGCAACCGCGATCGCCAGCTCTACCCCGCGCCGCCGGGCGAAGGCGACGAGGTGAGCGGCGCATTCCCCCGAAGTCTCCAGGGGGAGATATTCACCGCCCTCGAAGAGATCTGGTTTCTCGCGACGGAGCCCGAGCGCCTTCCAGATCAGGTAGAGCTTCGGCCGGCCGTCCTGCCAGGCGCTATCCTCGAGCAGGGACGCCGCTGAGGAGGTATCCAGTCTTTTCAGGTCCGCGAGGAGCCTCTTGCGCAATCCGAAGTCCACGGGGCGGCGGTTGTCCGGGTCCACGAGGCTGAAGTCCCAGAGTTCGTTGCCCTGGTAGACGTCCGGGACGCCGGGGGCTATGAACTTGAGCAGGGTCTGGGAGAGGCCGTTTATGGCGCCGAGGCGGGCGACGCGACGCTGGAACGGCAGGAACTCCGGGAAGAAGGGAGCTTCCGAGGAGAGCAGGGCTTCTACGAAATGGGCGACCCCCGCCTCGTACTCCTCGTCCGGGTCGGTCCAGGAGGTGTTTACCTGCGCCTCCCGGATCGCCTTCTCCATATACCCTTTGATGCGATCACTAAAGTCCCGTAGCCTCTTCTCATCGAGCTCTCCGGGTGGCCACGCACCGAGTAGCGTCTGGTAGAGAAGGTACTCGTCGTTGCGGCTCGGGGAGGTGACCTCGCGGGCATCCCGCCGGTACCGGTCGTTGAGATCCGCCCAACGCGCGAGCCGGTCGCGCCACTCGCCGGGGAGCTCCGAGAGCACGTTTAT
>JADDPV010000133.1 GCA_016781705.1 Rubrobacter sp. | reverse complement strand
GCCGCCCTCTTGGCTTTCTACCTCTCGCGCGGCGCACAGGTACAGGGCGTTCATTTCGACTACGGGCAGCCCAGTATGGCGGGGGAGCGCCGTTCCGTGCTCGCGTTGTCGAGGCACTACGACGTCGTCGTGGAAAAGAAGCGCTTGGGGTTTGCCGTTGAGCGCACCGAAGGCGAATACCATTGCAGGAACGCCCTGCTCGTCCTCGCCGCGGCGAGCGTCGCCCAGCGTGCTCGGCTGGGCATCGCGATCGGGATCCATGCCGGCTCCCCTTACTACGACTGCACTCCCGCGTTTGTCGGTGACATGCAACGGGTGTTGGACGGCTACCGTGGCGGGACTATGCGAGTGGAAGCCCCGTTTTTGGAGTTCTCCAAACGGGACATCTTCGACTACTGCCTCGGGAACGGCGTGCCGGTGGACCTGACCTTCAGCTGCGAGCGCGGGAGCGACCGTCCTTGCCAACGGTGCGACTCTTGCAAGGACCGAATGGCACTCGGCGAGGGTAGATGAAGGTAACGGAGGCTTGCAGGGCGCGCGAGGTCCCGACCGCGGGCTTCGACACGCCGCTTCTGGTGCCGTCGTTCTCGAGCCGCGGCTTCCCGAACCTCGCCGTTCTCTACGACTTCCTGAGTTCGGAGGTACCGGAGGCGTCGCTGATCAGCGCCTACGATCTCCACCATCGGTCCTTGCCTCTCGAGAGCGTGAACGGCTCGGACACGGTCTTCGTGGACAGCGGCGGCTACGAGGCCAAGCTTACCTACGACCCCGACGAGGCCTACGTCGACGACAGGCGGGGCAACGTCTGGTCTTTGGGACAGTACCGGTCGGTGCTGGACGGGTTGGAGCCCTTCTCCCAGGTCGTGATGGTCAGCTTCGACCACGCCGGAACGCTCCCGCTCGCCGAACAGGTAGCCTCGGCGCGCTCGCTGTTCGCGGGGTACCCGCGTTACGCCTCCGACTTCCTAGCGAAACCCGAGACGACCGACGCCCCGTTCGTGAATGCGGCCAGCATCGCCGCCGACATCGGGACCATCGCCGGTTCTTTCTGCATTCTCGGAGTGACAGAGAAGGAGTTGGGCGGCTCGATGCTCGAGAGGTGCCGCAACCTGCTGAGGATCCGCGGCGCCCTTCGCGAGGCGGGCTCGGAGACGCCCATCCACGTCTTCGGCTGCCTGGAACCGTTGTCGATCCTCTCCTATTTCTTCTGCGGCGCGGACGTGTTCGATGGGCTGTCGTGGTTGCGCTTCGCTTTTTCGTACCCGGAGGGCCGCGTGTCGCACGGTCCGACCGATACGATGACTCGGGGGGAGTGGCGGTACCCCGACGGCGAGCTGCGCGCCGCGCGCTGGGTGCGCAACCTCGGGGTGCTGCGCGACCTGGGCGGAGCCATGGAGGACTACTGCGAAAACCGCTCGGTCGAGGGGCTGACCGCTTGGGAGGGGTTAGGCGAGGTGCTGGCCCTGGTGAGCGCGGCGGGGCTAAACCTGGAGGAAGGAGGGTTCGATGGGTGGTAGCGGCAGCGGTTACGATGCTCCGCCTCGACGGTCCCCGGGCGGGTTCGGCCGGCTGGTGGAACGGGCGGGCGGGGGAGCCGAGCGGGCCTCGTACGAGGCGCAGGTGGCCGCCGTGCTCGAGGAAGCGGTGAGCGAGTACAGCGACAGGGACGCCGAGGCCATAAGGCGGCACGTGGAGACCTTGAAGAAGGCCATCGAGTCCGACGTCGGTGGCACCGTCGATCTCCTGCTTGGCGGGTCTACTCAGAAGCAGACCTACGTGAACGGACTCAGCGACGTCGACCTGCTCGCCAGGATCGACGATCCCTCCTTGGTGGACCGCTCGGCGCAGGAAGTCCTGCGGCGGTTCGCCGCGCGGATACAGAGGCGGCTGCCCAACACCGAGGTAACTCCGGGCCGGCTCGCCGTCACCGTCCGTTACTCCGACGGGCACGAGTTGCAGGTCTTGCCCGCCCTGCGCACCGGCTCCGGGGTCCGGATACCAAGCCCGACGGGAGAGGGGTGGAGCAACGTCATAAGGCCCGAGGCGTTCGCCCGCAAGCTGACCGAGGTCAACCGCAACTGCGGCAACAGGGTGGTGCCAACGATAAAGCTTTTCAAGGGCGCCCAGGAAAGCCTGCCGGAGGCCGCCCGCCTCTCCGGCTACCACGCGGAGTCGCTGGGCGTTCAGGCCTTCGAGGGCTACGAGGGGCGCAGGGTGTACAAGGACATGCTCGTGCATCTCCTTCGGAGCGCTGCGGAGGACGTGAGGACCCCGATAAGGGACAGGACCGGCCAGTCGATCCACGTCGACGACTCTATGGGCGCCGCCGACAGCCAGACCCGCCAGCGGGCGTCGTCGTACATCGGGCGGCTCGCCCGTCGCCTGGAGATAGCCGACCGCGAGCGGCGGATCGGGGAGTGGGAGAAGATCTTCGGTGGCTGGTGAACCCGCGGACCCGTTCGGGGACAGGCTCAGGAGGACGCGCCGGGTGGCCGACCAGCAGGCCACCATGCACGCCTGGCTCAGCGACCGCTACGGGGCGTGGAACCTCGGCCTGACGATCGCCTCGCTGGTGTCCTCGGCCGTGCTGCTCGCTTTCGTCTTCGCCTCGGACTTCGTGCAGAGGACGACCGGGGTTTCCGCGGACGCCTACCAGTGGGTGACGGGTCTCGTCGCGATAGTCTTCTTCTGCGTCACGCTCGTGGGTCTCGTCTGGCAGCCGGCCGGCAGGGCCGCCCGACACGACCAGGCCGTACGACACTACACCAAGGCGAAGTACGAGGTCGGTCGCCTCCTGGACGCCGCGAGCGGTTCGCTCGACGAGGGGTCCATAAAGCGCGTCGAGGAGTTATACCTGGACGACCGGGACCTGCCAAGGATCCCCGAAGGTAAGTTCCTCAAGCTGAAGCGGTGGCACAAGCTGAAGGTCGCCGTCAGCAGGGAGTTGGACCACGATTTCAGTTCCGTTCGAAGCATAAAGCGAAGGCTCAAGGAAGGCAGAGAACCTTCTTCGCCCGATCAATAAAGGTTGCCCCAATGCCCCTGCTGCTCGGGCACGGTTCGGCGTGGTGGTTTCTTGCTCGCGGACAGCGGGGGCATGAGTGCGCGGCTTTCCCTCTGTACCGGTTCTAGCAACGTAGCAACGATGCATTTACATAAGCTATCTTGCAGCCATTCTGACACCTCGTCAAAGCAGCCGCAAGGGGTTACGATGCGGCGAACCTCCCGCGGAACGTCTTGGTGCCGCGCCGACCTTCCTCGGTAGGCACCGACGACTCGGCCTTCTCGCGTGCTGGGCTGCTTCGGGATCGGCTACTTACGCAGGATCAACGACCATGCCATGACCGCAGCCAAGACGAGCTTCTCCTTCGGGGTGAGTGGCTCGTCGCCCGTCTCGAGGTAGTCTTGCGCCCCGCGGAAGGAAGCCACTAGCCTCGGGGCGCACCCCTCCGGCCCACCCTCCCGCTCTCCAGGGAGTACCATGAAGAGTCCCTCGAAGCGGAGCGTGGCGAAGCTCCCGGCCGGAATGGCGAAGGCGTCTCCCTCCTCACCCTCCTCCAACGGCTTGCCCACCTCTTCCTCGCCCACGCGCACCAGCTCCGTCGCGGACTCGACGGACCAATAACAATAATAGTGGGATCTTTCCCACTCGTCTCGCGGCCACCAGCACCAGTTGCGCACCGTGACGGTCTCCGAGCCCCGGTTGCGAAGCTCCGCGCGCCACGTCAGCCGGAGTGCCCCCGGACCCACGAAGTCCGGGAAGGAGTTTCGCGTTTCTTCATCGACCGGCTCCCAGTCGTAGCGGTGGTAGACCGACCGGAACTCGAGCTTCTCCCGCCGTTCCGCGCGGCGAGCCCGGGCGTTCACGGCAGAGTTCACGAACGCTCCTACCACGGCAACTAACACACTGGAGACCACAGAGATCACGACCGCAGACATCCTCCCTCCTTCCACCGCCCCAAGCACAGAGTCGCGTCCTCGTACGACACAAAAAGCATACATTGCCCCGGCGACTGCGAGCAAGGTACGGACGAGCGAACTAGAATATTGCCCTCAATGTCGAGGGGCGGCAAAATCATCGGAGCGGCCTCCATCGCCGCCCACAAGGGCTTCGCGATGCTCGGGCACTACTCGGCCTCGAAGCGGGGGGTGCGTGGTCTCACCCAGGCTGCGGCTCAGGAGTGGGCCGAGCACGGGATCACCGTCAACGCCTATTGCCCCGGCATCGTCGGCACCGCGATGTGGGACCTCATCGACGAGAAGCTGAGCGCGCACATGGGCGTGCAGAAGTGCGAGGCGCTGAAGCAGTACTCGGAGCTTATCGCCCTCGGGCGCGTCGAGACGCCGGAGGACGTAGCGTCGTTCGTCTCGTACCTCGCGTCGAGGGATTCCGACTACATGACCGGCCAGTCCGTGATGATCGACGGCGGCATCATCTTCTCCTGAGCGAGGGCCCGGAGGCCCGCTCAAGCGTTCTTGACGCTGATACCGGCAAGATTTATCTTGGCGCCACAATTATTCCTTGGGGAAGGAAGGAGGCTCTATGACTGAATCCGAGGTCGCGGGCGCCAGAGAGCGTCACGAGGAGCTCGACAAGGGGGCACTCCTCGACGCCTACCGGACGATGCGCACGATCCGGGACTTCGAGGAGCGGCTGCACACGGAGTTCGCCACCGGTGAGATCCCGGGCTTCGTTCATCTCTACGCCGGAGAAGAGGCCATAGCCGCGGGCTTCATGGCCCATCTCGACGGCGACGACTACGTCGCCTCGACCCACCGCGGTCACGGTCACTCCATCGCCAAGGGCTGCGACGTCAAGGGGATGATGTTCGAGATCTACGGCAAGGATGCCGGGATCTGCCGGGGCAAGGGCGGCTCGATGCACATCGCCGACCTCGACAAGGGGATGCTCGGGGCGAACGGCATCGTCGGCGGCGGACCGCCGCTCGTCTGCGGCGTCGGCCTCTCGGCGAAGGTTCGCGGCACCGATCAGGTCGCCGTCTCCTTCACCGGCGACGGCGGCGCCAACCAGGGCACCGTCTTCGAGAGCATGAACCTCGCGAGCGCGTGGGACCTGCCGGTGATCTTTGTCATAGAGAACAACGGCTACGCCGAGGCGACCGCCCAGGCGTTCTCCAGCAAGGGCATCGACATCGCCAAGAGGGCCGACGGCTTCAGCATGCCCGGCGTCGTGGTGGACGGGCACGACTTCTTCGCCGTCCACGAGGCCGCAGGAGAGGCCATCCGGCGCGCCCGCCAGGGCGGCGGCCCCTCCCTCATCGAGTGCAAGGTCAACCGCTACTACGGCCACTTCGAGGGCGACGCCCAGACCTACCGGGGCGAGAACGAGGTCGAGAACGTCCGCAAGGAGAAGGACTGCCTGATGCTCTTCCGTCAGCGCGTCACCTCCGCGGGTCTCCTCGATGAGGCGGAGCTCGACAAGATCGACGAGGAGGTCAAGAACCTCATCGACGAGGCCGTCAGGGAGGCCAAGGAGGCCCCCGAGCCCAGCCCGGAAAACCTCACCACCGACGTATACGTGTCCTACTAGGTCGCCGTGTCGGCCGTCGGCGACCCCGGCCGGCGCGTGTTCCCCGAAGCCCCCAGTCCACCGAGCGGACCGGGGACGGGAGGCGCCCGATCGGGAGCCCACGGCCAACGGACTCCAGAACGAAGGGAGAAAGTTTTGTCCCGTAAGAGCTACATGCAGGCGATAAACGAGGCGCTCGCGCAGGAGATGGAGCGCGACCCCACCGTAGTCGTCTTCGGGGAGGACAACGTCGGGGGGACGGGGAGCCCGGGCGAGATAGACGCCTGGGGCGGCGTCATGGGCGTAACCAAGGGGCTCTACGGGAAGTTCCCCAACCAGATCCTCGACACCCCCATCAGCGAGTCGGCCTTTATCGGGGCGGCGGCAGGGGCGGCCTGTTCGGGCCTGAGGCCGGTCGCGGAGCTCATGTTCGTCGACTTCATGGGCGTGTGCTTCGACCAGATCTTCAACCAGGCCGCCAAGTTCCGCTACATGTTCGGCGGCAAGGCCAGGACCCCGATGGTCATAAGGACCATGTACGGGGCCGGCATCCGGGCCGCCAGCCAGCACTCCCAGGCTCTCTACCCGATCTTCACGCACATCCCGGGCCTCAAGGTCGTTATCCCGTCGAACCCGTACGACGCCAAGGGACTCCTTATAGCCTCGATCCGCGACGACGACCCCGTGATCTTTTTTGAGAACAAGGTCCTCTACGCGATCGAGGGCGAGGTCCCCGACGAGCCCTACACGATCCCTCTGGGCGAAGCGGAGATCGTGCGCGAGGGCGAGGACGTCACCATCGTCGCCATAGGGCGCATGGTCTCGATGGCCGAGCAGGCCGCCGCATCGCTGGCGGACGACGGGATAGAGGTCGAGATCGTGGACCCGAGGACGCTCTCGCCGCTGGACGAGGACACGATCTACGAGAGCGTCGAGAACACGGGTAGGCTCGTGGTCGTGGACGAGGCGTACCCCCGGTGCAGCATGGCCTCAGACATATCGGCCCTCGTCGCGCAGAACTGCTTCGAGCACCTCAAGGCCGCCCCGAAGATGGTGACGGCCCCCCACACCCCGCCGCCTTTCTCCGGGTCGCTGGAGGACCTCTACGTCCCCGATCCCGAGAAGGTCGCCAACGCCGTCAGGGAGACCGTGGGCCAAGGCGTGGCTTCTTGAGCGAAGCGAAGGCGCTCACCAAGCTCGGCATGCCCAAGTGGGGCCTCTCGATGACGGAGGGGACCGTCGTCCAGTGGCTCGTCGAGGAGGGCGCCGAGCTCAACAACGGCGACGAGGTCGTCGAGGTCGAGAGCGAGAAGATAAACAACGCCGTCGAGACGCCCGCACCGGGCGTCTTGCGGCGCCGGGTGGCGAAAGAGGGCGACGTGCTCCCGGTCGGGGCCCTCCTCGGCGTCATCGCCGACGCCTCGGTCCCGGACGAGGAGATCGACGCCTACGTCGAGGAGTTCCAGGCGAACTTCGTCCCCGAAGAGGAGGAGGCGGGCGGCCCCGAGCCCCAGACCGTCGAGGTCGGCGGCAAGCGCATCCAGTACCTCAAGGTCGGCGAGGGCGAGGGTACCCCGCTCCTGCTCCTGCACGGCTTCGGCGGCGACACAAACATCTGGATCTTCAACCAGGAGGCGCTGGCCGAGGGCGGGCGGACCGTCTACGCGGTGGACCTGCCCGGCCATGGCGGCTCCACGAAGGACGTCGGCGAGGGCGACCTCGCCTCGCTCGTCGGCACCGTCGCGGGCTTTATGGACGAGATGGGGATAGAGAAGGCTCACCTCTTCGGGCACTCGATGGGCGGCGCCGTCGCGGCCTCGTTCGCGATACGGCACCCCGAGAGAGTCCAGTCGCTCTCCCTCATCGCAAGCGCGGGGCTCGGGGAGGAGATCAACGGCGAGTACATCGAGGGCTTTATCGCCGCGAACAGGCGCAAGGAGATGAAGAACGTCCTCGGGCTCCTCTTCGCGAACCCCGACCTCGTGAACCGCCAGCTCGTCAACGACGTCATACGATTCAAGCGCCTCGACGGGGTGGACGAGGCGCTCCGCAAAATCGCCGACAACCTCTTCCCGAGCGGCAGGCAGGCCGACGTCCCGGACCTCGCCGGGGTCGAGGTGCCGATGCTCGTGGTCTGGGGGCGCGAGGACAAGATCGTGCCGGTCTCCCACTCGGAGAACGCGCCCGCCAACGCCCGGGTCGAGGTCCTCGACGAGACGGGCCACATGCCCCAAATGGAGGCCGCGGGACAAACGAACCGCCTGATCGGGGAGTTCCTCGACAGTCAGGAGGGGTAGCGGGGTGCCGGAGGCGGGGAACGAGACGGTAACCGTCGGCGTCATAGCCAACCCCGCCTCCGGTCGGGACATACGGAGGCTCATATCGGGGGCCTCCGTTTTCGACAACGGCGAGAAGGGCAACATGATCTACCGCTTCATGGTGGGTCTCGGCGCCGTGGGCGTCGGTCGCGTCCTGATGATGCCCGCCGCCTCCGGTCTCTACGACAGCCTGGAGCGGACGCTCAGGGCGGCCCATCGGAGCTCCGTCGAGGAGGAGCGCCCGATGCCGGAGCTCGAGCTCGTGGAGATGACCGTCCGCCACACCGTCCGGGACACGATAGACGCCCTCGCGGAGATGGGCCGAAGGGGCGTGGCCGCCGTCGTCGTCCTCGGCGGCGACGGCACCAGCCGCGTCGTCGCCCGCCACTGCTCCGCCGAAACGCCGCTCTGCACCCTCTCGACCGGCACGAACAACGCCTTCCCGGAGATGCGCGAGGCGACCGTGGCCGGCATAGCGACCGGCCTCGTGGCGACGGGCCGCATCGGGGAGGAGGCGTTGAGGCGCGAGAAGATCCTGCGCGTCGACGTGAACGGCGAGGAGAACAAGGACTGCGCACTCGTGGACGTTGCCGTGAACTCGGAGCGCTTCGTCGGGGCCCGCGCCCTGTGGCGCCCCCGCAACATCTCGGAGATCGTGGTCTCCTCCGCCCTCCCCGACGCCGTCGGCCTCTCCTCCATCGCCGGGCTCCTGGAGCCCACGGGCCGCGACGCCCCCCACGGCCTCCACGTCCGCCTCGTCCCGCCGGAGAGGGCCCCAACCGTCTTGACCGTCCCCCTCGCCCCCGGCCTCGTCGTGCCGGTCGGGGTGGAGGAGGTAAGCCGGGTCGAGCCGGAGGAGACGGTCGCGCTTGCCCCCGGCGTCGGCAGCGTCGCGCTGGACGGGGAGCGGGAGATCGAGGTCGGCCCCTCCGACAGGGTCGAGGTCCGCCTCGACCCCGCCGGCCCTCTCACGATCGACGTTGGGGAGGCGATGCGTCAGGCCGCCCGGCACGGCCTCCTCAATGGTGCGCTGGCTTAGGCGGCGCCCCGGATGAAGCTCTCCCTAGCAGGATTCGAGGAAGGAGGTGACCTCGCGGTTGACCTCCTAGGTGCGCTCGATAAAAACGAGGTGGCCGGTGTCGCC
>JADDPV010000247.1 GCA_016781705.1 Rubrobacter sp. | reverse complement strand
GCTACTTCCAGCCGTCCTTCTCTATCTCCTCGAAGAGGGCGCCGAAGATCTCCTCGCGGCCCACCTTGCGCAGCGGTTTGCCCTTGGAGAAGATCACGCCGTCGTCCTTGCCGCCGGCCACCCCGTAGTCCGCGTCCCTGGCCTCGCCGGGGCCGTTGACGATGCAGCCCATCACCGCCACCGTGAAGTGGTCCTCGTAGTGCTTTAGCCTGTCCTCGACCCGCGCGGCCATCCCGATCACGTCGAAGCCCAAGGTACGGGCGCAGCTCGGGCAGGCGATGACGTTGGGGCCGCGGTGCCTCAGGTTCAGGGCCGAGAGGATATGGTACGCGACCGGTATCTCCTCGACCGGGTCCTCGGCGAGCGAGATGCGGATGGTGTCGCCGATGCCGTAGGGCAAGAGCTGCCCGAGCGCCGCCGCGCTCTTTATGGAGCCCGTCAGCTTCGTCCCTGCCTCGGTGACGCCGAGGTGCAGCGGCGCGTCCGAGTGCTCGCGGAACTTTCTGTTGGCCTCGACCATCTCGGGGACGTGGCTGGCCTTGAGGGAGACCTTGAAGTTGGTGAAGCCCATCTCCTCGGCGACCTCGACCTTGTGCAACGCACTCGTCACGAGCGCCTCGGCTTTCGGGAGGTCCCAGTAGCGCTTCTCGACGGAGCCGGAGTTGACTCCGATGCGCATGGCAGCGCCGGTCTCCATGCACTTCTCGATAACCTGCCGGTAGCGGTCGTCGCTCCCTATGTTGCCGGGATTGATGCGCACGCAGGCTGCGCCCGCGTCGGCGGCCCCGAGGGCCATGCGGTAGTCGAAGTGGATGTCGGCGATCAGGGGCACGGGGCTGCGCCACACGACCTCCTTGAAGCCCTTGAGCGCCTTCGAGCCGTTCACGGAGACGCGCACGAGGTCCGCGCCCGCCGAGTTCAAGTCGTAGACCTGCTGCACGGTCGCCTCGACGTCGGAGGTGTTGGTGTTGGTCATGGACTGGACGGCCACCTGCGCGCCGCCGCCTATCGGGACGCCGCCGACCTCAATCCTTCGGCTGGTGATCGGACGCTCCTGTAGCGCTGCCTCGGTCATCTCGCTCGCAAACTCCTTAGGGACGTTGCTCGGGAATAAACGGTTGTCCGGTGAAGATTTTACTAAGGTCGGCGTAGGTTGCGAACAGGAAAAGCGTAAGTATTAACGCGAGCCCCACCGCCGCGACCTTGCCGACGGTCTCGGCCCTCACCGGCCGCCCCAACGCCTTCTCCGCCGCGATAAAGAACAGGTGTCCCCCGTCGAGCGGCAGGATCGGCAACAGGTTGAAGACCGCCAAGTTCAGGCTGATGAACCCGAGTAGCTGCGCGAAGCTCAACAGGCCGCGCGAGGCCACGTCGCTCGTCACAGAGACGACGCCTATCGGGCTGGAGACGGAGTTGTACAGCGTGACCTCGTCGTCCGGCGTGAACAACTGCCCTACGAACCACCCGAAGAGACCGATGATCTGAACGATCCGCTCGACCGCTAGCCCCAACGCCTCCAACGGCCCGTAGCTCGTGTAGATAGGCGCCGGCTGGATACCGACGATGGCCCGCTCAGGATCATCGGGCGCGGGCTCGAGCGCCCCCTCATACTCCAGCCGCTCTCCGCCCCGCTCCACCGCGAACGCGACCTCATCGCCCGGCTTCTTCCCGCCCACGGCCCGCTCAAAGTCTTCCCACCGCCCGACGGGCTCGCCGTTCGCCTCCACGATCCTATCCCCCGGCCGCAAGCCCACGTCGGCCGCCAGCGAGCCGGGCACGACCTCCTCGACCTCCGGCTTCGCACCCGTCGGGACACCGTGCATGAAGATCCCGGCGAAGATCAGCACGGCCACGAGCAGGTTCGCAAACGGACCCGCGAATATGATCAGGGCCCGCCGCCACGGCGCCTTGGAGGGGTACGCGTTCGGCCCCATCTCCCCCGTCTCCTTCTCGACGCTCGCCATCCCCTCCATGCCCTCCATCTTCGCAAATCCACCGAGAAGTATTATGCGGAAAGAATAGATGGTTTTGCCGATCTTCTTCTTGAAGAGGGCGGGGCCGAAGCCGACGCCGAACTCGGGGACGTGTACGCCGAGGGCTTTGGCGACGAGCATGTGGCCTAGTTCGTGGATGACGATCAGGAGTATGAGACCTAGTATCGCGAGGAGGACGGTCATCGCGCCTTCCCCCGGACGGCACGCTCCGCGCCGTCTCGGGCTCGCCGATCGGCATCCGTTATCGCTTCCATGCTGTACATCGCGCCTGGTGAAGCTTCGGGCACGCTCTCCAGTACCTCCTCTACGACTTCGGGTATCGCGAGGAATTCTATCCTGTGGTCAAGAAAAGCCTGCACGGCGACCTCGTTCGCCGCGTTGAGGGCGACCGGGTAGGCGCCGCCGAGGCGTCCGGCCTCCACGGCGAGCGGCAAGCAACGGAACACGTCGCCGCGTGGCTCCTCGAAGGTCCACGTCGCGGCATCGAAGGGGACCGGCTTCGCGTCCACCTCCACTCTCTCGGGGTAGAGGATGCCGAGGGCGATGGGCAGGCGCATGTCCGGGAGGGCTGCGTGCAGTAGAGCGGAGCCGTCCTTGAGGGTCACGCCACCGTGGACGACCGACTGGCGGTGTACGACGACCTTCACGTCGTCGTAGGGGACGCCGAAGAGGTGGTGCGCCTCGATGACTTCGAGGCCCTTGTTCATCAGGGTGGCGGAGTCTATCGTAATCTTGGAGCCCATCCGCCACGTAGGGTGCTTCAAGGCCGCCTCCGGCCTCACCCCCCGGAGCTCCCGTTCCTCCAACCCGAAGAACGGCCCGCCGGATGCGGTCAACAATATCTCCGCGACCTCCCCCTCACGCCGCCCCTCCAGGCACTGGAAGATCGCCGAGTGCTCCGAGTCCACGGGGATGATCGGTTTACCCCGCCTGGCGGCGAGCTTCGTAACCCATTCGCCGCCCGTGACGAGGCTCTCTTTGTTGGCGAGGGCGACGGTCGTGCCGGCTTCTACGGCGTTCACCGTGGCGGCGAGGCCGGCGAAGCCGACGATGCCGTTCAGGGCGGTGTCCGCGGGGGTTTCCGCGAGGCGGGCGGCGGCCCCGGGGCCCGTGATCCTTTCCGCGTCGAGGCCGTCGAGCGTCGAAGGGTCGCCGTTTTCGAGGGCGACGTACTTCGGGCGGAACTCCTCGGCCTGCTCGCGCAGGGTGGTCGCGTCGGACGCGGCGGAGAGGCCTACGATCTCGAAACGTTCGCGGTGGCGGCGGACGACCTCCAGGGCCTGCTGGCCGATGCTGCCGGTCGAGCCGAGGATGCTGAGGCGTCGCTTCGCGTTCACGCCGACGTTGTTGACGTCACGAACAGGACGTAGAGGTAATAGGAGGCGGGGGCGGTGAAGAGCAGGCTGTCGGCACGGTCGAGGATGCCGCCGTGACCGGGGAGGGCGCGACCGAGATCCTTGAGGCCCAGCAGGCGTTTCAAGATGGACTCGAACAAGTCGCCGGCCTGGCTGAAGGCGGAGATAACCGCGCCGACGATCGCCGCCGGCAACCAGGCCAGCCCGAGGAAAGCGTGGGCGAAGGGGGCGACGGCGGCCAGCGTCATTACGACGCCCCCGATGGAGCCCTCGATCGTCTTCTTCGGGCTCACGGAGGGGACGAGCGGGTGCCGACCAAAAAAGCGTCCGGCGAAGTACGCGCCCGTGTCCGAGATCCAGGGTCCGACCACGGCGATGATGACCAGGTAGCCCTTACCCTCGAGCCCCTGGATCAGGACCAGGTGCGCGAGCGGCGTCCCGACCCACAGCGACATCAGGAGGAGCACCAGCAGCGCGCTCAGGTTGCGCGCTTTTGGCCTCGCGATGAGCCAAAGGAGGGCCAAGGGCATGCCGAGGACAGCACCGGCGAGCACGCCGGTAGCGCCGTAGGGGATCGAGAGCAAGATTGGCAAAGCCCCCGCGGCCGAGGCGGCCGAGAGCGGCACCCCGTCGAAGGTGCGGGCAAGCTCGTAGGCGGCGCGGACCACGACGAGGAGCGCCAGCGCCACGGTCGCGTAAGGGCCGAGCAAGAGCGCCCCGATCGTGACCGGGGCCAGAACGGCGGCGGTAAGGGCGCGCCAGCGGAGCACAAGGTTCTCCTCTACACCCCTCCGCGGCGCCTCTGGCGGGCCGCGAAGGAGTCTATCGCCCGGCGGAACTCCTCTGGGGAGAAATCTGGCCAGAGCGTCTCGGTGACGTAGAACTCGGCGTAGGCGATCTGCCACAAGAGGAAGTTGGAGACCCGAAGCTCCCCGCTGGTCCGGATGACCAGGTCAACCTCCGGGACCTCCGGCGCGTACAGGTAGCGGGCGAATGTCGCCTCGTCCAGTGAATCGGGGTCGAGGCCGTCGCGCATTATGCGCCGCGCGGCGTCCACGATCTCGCCACGCCCCCCGTAATTCAGCGCCACGTAGACGTCGAGCTTGTCGTTATCCCCGGTAAGCTTTTCGGCCTCGTTCACGGCGTCGCGCACGCCCTGGGGCAGTCGCTCCCGGCGCCCGACGAACCGCAGCCTCGCGCCACGCTCGTTGAGTTCGGGGACCTTGTCTTTGGCGGTCTCCAGGAACAACGCCATCAGGGAGTCTACCTCGGTCTCGGGACGCGCCCAGTTC
This sequence comes from Rubrobacter sp., assembly GCA_016781705.1. Taxonomy (GTDB): domain Bacteria; phylum Actinomycetota; class Rubrobacteria; order Rubrobacterales; family Rubrobacteraceae; genus Rubrobacter_F. The sequence continues at coordinate 4,383 of JADDPV010000247.1, read as the reverse complement.
TCGGTAGAGAAGGCGTAGAGGGTAAGCGCCTCTACGCCCAACTCGCCCGCGGTCTCCAGGAGCGGGGTGAGGACCTCGACGCCGGCGCGGTGGCCGGCGGCGCGGGGAAGCCAGCGCGCCTTCGCCCACCGGCCGTTGCCGTCCATGATGACCGCGACGTGCCGCGGAACTTCCCCTGGTTTCTGTAGTGGGGTAAGCAGGCGCTCGCGGACGTTCAGCCGCGAGGAGTTTTCTCCGGCGGCCTGTTTTCGGGCGGGGTTCAGCAGGGCTCAGACCTCTAGGAGCTCGGCCTCTTTGTCCGAGAGGGCGGCGTCAACGCGCTTTACGTACTCGTTGGTTAGCTGCTGCAGCTCGGCCTCGGCCCGCCGCTCGTCGTCCTGGGAGATCTCGCCCATCTTCATCAACTCCGAGAGGTCGCGCATCTCGTCGCGCCTGACGTTGCGTATCGCTACCCGACCCTCCTCGGCGTACCCACGCGCCATCCGGATGAGCTTCTTGCGCCGCTCCTCGGTTAACTCGGGGATAGGAAGCCTGAGAATCCTGCCGTCGTTCTGAGGATTCAACCCCAGGTCCGCGTTATCTATGGCCCGCTCGATCGTCTTGAGCGTCTGAGGGTCGAACGGGGTCACGGTCAAGAGCCTCGGCTCGGGGACGCCGATGTTCGCGACGCTCTTGAGCGCCATCCTCGTCCCGTACGCCTCGACCTCGACGCGGTCCAAGATGGCGGGGTTGGCCCGCCCCGTGCGAATGCTCCCGAACTCCCGCCTCACCGATTCCAACGCCCCTTGCATACGGCGCTCGGCCGTCGTTAGATCAACTACCTCTGACATGATCCCCTACTCTCCTCCGCCTTCCGCTCACTTCCCAGTACGTTATAGAAACTTTATAACGTCAGCGTGACGCTTGTGTGAAGTTTCGAGAATTTCCGCGCCCCATAAGAAACTCTAGGAGACCCCGCCGCCGTCGGCGTTCCATACCAGCGAGCCGACCCGCTCACCCTTGAGGATGCCGCTCAGGTTGCCGGGCTTGAGTATGTCGAAGACGACTATCGGCAGACGCTCCCCGCTGCATAGGGTCGCCGCCGTGTGGTCCATCACCGCGAGGTTCTTGGAGAGCAGGTCCATGTACGTCAGACGCTCGATACGCTTCGCGTTCGGGTGCCTTCGCGGGTCCTTGTCGTACACGCCGTCCACGCGGTTCTTCGCCATCAGGAGGGCGTCGGCGCCTATCTCAAGGGCGCGAAGCGAGGCGCCCGTGTCGGTGGAGAAGAACGGGTTGCCGGTGCCGGCGGCGAAGATCACGACGCGCTGCTTCTCCAGGTGCCTCATGGCGCGCCGTCGAATATAAGGCTCTGCGACCTCCTTGATCTCGATGGCCGTCTGCACCCGCGTCTCCACCCCGCGCCCCTCTAAAGCCGCCTGCAACGCCATCGCGTTGATGACCGTCCCGAGCATCCCCATGTAGTCCGCGGTCGCGTTCTCGATGCCCAGGACGCCCGCGACCTGGCTGCCGCGGAAGATGTTCCCTCCGCCGACCACTATCGCCAGCTCCGCCCCAGCCTCGACCGCCTCCATGACCTGGTTAGCCGTCACGTCCAGGCTCGCGGGGTCTATCCCGTAGCCCCCGTCCCCGGCCAAAGCCTCGCCCGAGAGCTTCAGCACGACGCGACGTATCGGCCCGAGATCGGAGCGGTCGGCTGTTTGTTCTCCCCCCGTCGGGGCGACTCCCTCCACGGTTACCCCTAGAGGGCGTAGCGGACGAAGCGGCGGACTACGACGTTCTCGCCGACCTTCTGGATCGTCTCCTGGAGCAGGTCCTCGACGGTCTTGTCCGGCTCCTTGACGTACTCCTGGGTGAGCAGGGCCCGCTCGGAGACGAACTTCTTCATGCGGCCCTCGACGATCCTGGCCTGGATGTTCTCGGGCTTACCCGAGTTGGCAGCCTGCGTCTCAGCGATCTGGCGCTCCTCGTCGAGGACCTCCTGCGGGATGTCCTCGGGCCTCACCGCCGCCGGCGAGGGGTTATGCGACGCCACGTGCAGCGCGACGTTGTGCGCGAACTCCTTGAACTCGGGCGTGCGCGCCACGAAATCCGTCTCGCAGTTCACCTCGAGGAGGACGCCGACGCGGCCGTTGAAATGGACGTAGGACTCGATCAGGCCCTCCCCCGCCTCGCGCGAGCTCTTTTTCTGCGCTATCGCCTGCCCGCGCTCGCGTAACACGCGTCGCGCCCCGTCGAGGTCGCCGTCGGACTCCTCCAGCGCCCTCTTCACGTCCATCATGCCCGCGGCGGTCTCCTCGCGCAGCTGCTTTATCTTCTCTATCGTTGTTGCCAAAGCCTTCTTCTCTCCCTACTAATCTTCGCCGTTGCCGCTGGGCTCGCCGCCGGCCTCTTCGCTGGCCTTCGCCTCGCCCTCCTGGTTGCTCGTCGGCTCGCCGCGCGGGGGCGGCGCCGCGCCCCTCTCGGGACCACCGGCGGTTCCCTCCTCACGCTCGGCGCTCTCCGATCCCCGGTAGCTCGTGGTCGGGTCCTCTTCAGGAGAGATCTCGCCCGCCGACTCCACCGGGTCCGCGAGCCCCGAAGGCTGGTCCTCGGAGAGCCCGCCCTCCTCGGCCGCTTCGGACAGGCTCTCCGTTGCCCGCTCCTCGGCGGTACGGGCCTCCTCGACCGCCGGGGAGACCGGCCGGTCGTCGGTGGCCGGGGAAGCCTCCTCGCCGCGGCCCTCGACGATAGCGTCGGCGATGAGCCGCGAAATCAGGTTGATCGAGCGTATCGCGTCGTCGTTGCCCGGTATCACGTAATCCACCACGTCCGGGTCGCAGTTGGTGTCCGTGAGCGCCACCACCGGTATCTTCAGCCGGTTGGCCTCCTTGACCAGCAGCTCCTCGCGCTTGGGGTCCACGATGAACACCGCCCCCGGCAGCCGCTCCATCTCCGTGATCCCCGCGAAGTTGCGCCGCAGCTTCTGGTACTCCCTATCCTTGGCGAACCAGTCGCGTCCGGTTCTCTCCTCCTCCGGCGTCTCATCAATGCTCTGCCGGAGCGCCTTGAAGTACTCGATGCGCGGCTGGATGGTCTGAAAGTTCGTCAACATCCCGCCGATGTACCGCTCGACCACGTAGGGCTGCCCCGCCCGCATGGCCTGCTCCGCCACCGTGAGCTGCGCCTGCTTCTTCGTCCCGACGAACAGGACCTCACGATTCGCCTCGGCGACCCCCCGCACGAAGCGGCGTGCCCGGTCCAGCAGCGTTACCGTCTGGTCCAGGTCTATGATATGGACCCCTGCCCGCTGGGCGAAAACGTACTTCTTCATCTTCGGGTTCCACCGTTTCGCCTGGTGCCCGAAATGGACCCCAGCCTCCAGAAGCTCCCTTACACCAACGGCTTCCCACGCTATCGTACCTTCCAAAACCTCTCCTCTTTCAGGTGGTTGTGCCTCCGCCCGCGCCTCGCAATCCGGCGCGACTCCCTGACCGATACCGGCGAAGAGATGCTGCCCCGAACCACCACCTGGGCCAAAAACCCGAGCAAGTCAGCGTCGGGATAGACCCCAGCGGGCGTGCGTGATCTTTACGACCAAAAACGTCCGTGAGATGGTAGCACAGCACCGAGTCGGCTTCTAGGAAGATCGGCCTCTGCAAGCCAAGCTCTGCTGCCAGCCGCCGGAGACGAGGGGGGACTCCTGGAGAGGCTCCCTGAGCCTACCGGTGGCCCACCTCAGGAGTTGGCTCATGCGGCCCTCTGTGAGGTTCCTGGCCTGCGGATCTCGTTGAGGGTCAGCCCCTCGTACAAGTCGAACGTGGCGAGCAGGCGTTCCTGTTCCTCCAGTCGCCGAGCTCGTCCACGAGGTGGGCGAGCAGATCCTCACGATTCGCCCGGGACTATAGGTCGATCGCGGAGTGGTCCACCACAAACGGCCCGTACTCCCCGGCGAGGCCGCTCTTCAACTCCAGCCACATCTCCAGGGAGGCGACGTGGGCGCGAGAGTACTGCTCCGGCAAGCCGCGGTACTCCTCAAGACGCGGCGGAGCACCCAGGTCCTGGCCACGCAGCTCGTCGAGGACGGACCACCGGATCTTGAAGATCGCGTTAGACTCGAACCTGGCCCGCTTGCCGCACTGCCCCGGAATAAATGTCTCCGCGACGCCGAGCGGTCCCAGGACGCCCGAGGAGATCATGCCTTCCGGATCCAACGTACCCATATCTCAAGCGCGCTCCGACCCGCTCGCGACATGCTTGACCAGGGGCGAGTGTTTGGTGACGAGCCCGTCTCTCAACTGGACGGCCTCACGCTCGACCTCCCGCCACGCCTCGCCCTCGCCGTGGCTCCCCCTAGATGTGTGTTGCAAGGTTCTCATGCCCACAACTCCTTGATGTGACCTT
>JADDPV010000243.1 GCA_016781705.1 Rubrobacter sp. | reverse complement strand
ATGTTCCTTGCTCTACCCACGAACCTACCTTCTCACACACCCTCTTACTCCCAGCAAACCACTGACAGTGAATTTTTCTGGTGAGTTCACCGTAACCGCTCTCTTCTTCGACAGTCATGACGGGCCCACCCGACTTCAATCGGACTCTATCTCCTGGTTTAAACTCACTCATTACACTATCTTAAGCGTCTTCTTGTCCTGCGGCAAGCGCGGTGTTCCGAAATGAGAAATTTGCAACAAACTTCTCTTGCACAATCGTTCGACACCAGTTAAGGAATTCGTGCGTTGAAGCGGTTCATCGCCCATTCCGGGCCGCTCTCCACCACCGCCTCCACCGCGTCCGCCGCTCCGGGGACGGCGTCGCGCGCGGCCGAGTCTATCCTGCCCAGCACGTGGTCCGTCACCGTCACGCCCACGGGTGGGCGCCCGATGCCGATGCGCACGCGCGTGAAGTCCGGGCCGAGGTCGTTGATGATCGAGCGCAGGCCGTTGTGACCGCCCGCCCCGCCGCCCACCTTGACGCGCACGTCCCCGACGGGAAGGTCGAGGTCGTCGTGTACCACGATCAGGGCCTGCGCTGTCAGCCCCGCGAGCGCCGCCCCCGAGTTGTTCATGTACGTCGTGGGCTTGAGCAGGGTAACGTTCTTCGGTCCGACCGACACAGGAGCGGCCTCGGCCTTCTTCTTCGCGCGCCAGGAGCCGCCGTGGCGTCTGGCGAGCTCCTCGACGACGAGGAAGCCCACGTTGTGGCGGGTGCGCGAGTACGAGCGCCCGGGGTTACCGAGGCCCACGACGACGGGGGACCCGCTCGGCCCCCCGCCGCCGTCTTCTTCCCGCCGGTCGTCCCGGCCACCGAACCTGTCGAGGAACGCGCGCGAGAGCTTCAGTCCTTCCCTGCCTCTAGGGCTGGAGGTTCTGGTCCGCGGGCCCGGTCTCCCGCTCCTCGACGGGCGTCTGCGCATCCCCGGCGGCCTCCTCTCCGCCCGGCTCCTCGTCGGCCGGCTCCTCGACGATGCCGGCGGCCTCCATCTCCTCGTCCGTGATCTCCGTCGGCGGCGTCACCGTCGCGGCGACCTCCTCGGGGTCGGACTGGAGCGTCACCCCCTCGGGGAGCGAGAGGTCGGCGAGCGTCAGGTTCTCGTTCAGGCCGAGCCTGGAGACGTCGAGCTCCAGCTCCTGCGGGATGTTCCCCGGCAAGGTCTCGACCTCGGCCTCGTAGGCGACCTGTTGCAGCACGCCGCCCTCCTCGGCGCCCGGCGCGTCCCCGACGACCGCGACCGGCACCGTGACCACGATCCGCTCGGCCATGTCCACGGGCGCGAAGTCCACGTGTACGAGCCTGCCCGTCACCGGGTCGCGGTGCAAGTCCACCACGCGCGCCGTCATGCTCCTGCCGCCGATGTCCAGGTCGTAGAGTGCGTTGTCCCCGACGTGCGTCAGGGTGTAGTCCACCACCCTGTCCGGCACCGCGAGCACCGCGCTTCCCCCGCCGTCGCCGTCGCCGTAAAGGACGGCCGGGACGAACCCACTCGCGCGCAAGCGCCGGGCGTCGTTCTTGCCCCGGCCCTCGCGCTCTCTTGCCTGCAAACCTACGTTCTCCGCCATCTTCTACCGTTTCTCCCGTTGTCGATACGTTGCTAGAAAAGCTGATTCTCGCCCGCGAAGACCCCGCTCACCGAGTCGTCCATAAAAACGTTGCGGATGGTGCTCGCGAGGATCGGGGCTATCGTCAGCGTTTTTATCTTATTGCCCGGTTCGTGTGCCTTCAAGGGCAGCGTGTCGGTGACGACGACCTCCTTTATAGGGGAGGCCTCGATCCTGTCGTGGGCCGCGCCGGAGAACTCCCCGTGGGTCGCGGCGGCGTAGACCTCCGCGGCCCCTTCTTCCATCAGGCGCTCCGCCGCGCCTACCAGCGTCCCGCCGGTGGCGATGACGTCGTCTATCATGATGGCCCGCCGATCCCTGACCTCGCCTATGACGTGCGTGACCTCGGACTGGCCGGCGCTGCGGCGCAGCTTGTTGAGGATGGCCCACGGCAGCCCCAGGTGGTCGGCCAGGCGGCTCGCCAGCTTCGCCTCGCCGGTGTCCGGGGCGACCACCACCGCGTCGGGCGCGTCGCGAAAGCCCGCCTCCACGAAGTAGTCCACGAACGTGTGCATCGCGGTCAGGTGATCGACCGGGAAGCTGAAGAAGCCTTCGATCTGCCCGACGTGCAGGTCCATCACCATCACCCGGTCGGCCCCGGCCGCGGCGATCATGTTCGCCACGAGGCGCGCCGATATCGGCTCGCGCGGCTTGGTCTTCCTGTCCTGGCGGGAGTAAGCGTACCAGGGGATGACCGCCACGATACGCGTCGCCGACGCCCGCTGGGCCGCGTCTATCATCACGAGCAGCTGCATGAGGTTGTCGTTGACCGGCTCGTAAAGGGACTGGACGATAAAGACGTCCGCACCCCGCACGGACTCCTCGTAGCGGGCGTACATCTCTCCGTTGGGGAACCGCTCCAGCTGGACCCTGCCGAGGTCCACGTCAAGCCGGTCGGCGATTCTCTCGGCGAGCTCGGGGTAACCCCACCCGCTGAAGAGCATCAACCGCTTCTCCATGATTTGCGCTATGTGGCCGTTTTGCATGCGCCGCCCTACGCCTCCGTTCCGTCTCGCCGCCCGTCATCCACGTCCGTCTCGCCGCCCGATTCCTTCTTGCTGTTCGTCGGCGCGTCCCGGATCACGCGCGCCGGCATCCCGACGACGAGCTTGCCCGCCGGGACGTTCTTGTTGACCACGCTGCCCGCCCCGAGGTAAGCGCCCTCGCCGATCTTGACAGGCGCGATGAGGTTCGTGTTGATCCCGGTGAACACCCCGTCCCCGATCTCCGTGCGGTGCTTGTCCTTGCCGTCGTAGTTGGCGGTGATGGTCCCCGCCCCCAAGTTCGCCCCCTCGCCTATCTGGGCGTCCCCGACGTAGCTGAGGTGCGGCACCTTGCTCTTCGCGCCCACCGTCGTGTTCTTGACCTCGCAGTAAGCCCCGACCTTCGACGCCCCACCGAGCACCGTCCCCGGCCGCAGGTACGCGTACGGCCCCACGCTCGCCCCCGCGCCCACCACGGCGCCCCGCCCGACCGAGTGCTCCACCAGCGCACCGTCCTCGACGGTCGTATCCAGCAGGTCCGCCGACGGGCCGATCACGCAGTCCGAGCCGATCTTCGTGCCGCCGCGCAGGAACGTGCCAGGCAGTATCACGGTGTCCCGCCCGATCTCGACCGACGCCTCGATGTGCGTGCTCACGGGGTCCCTCACCGTCACCCCGGCGCGCATGTGCGCGTCGAGGATGCGCCGCCGCACGATCTCCTCGGCTTTCGCCAGGTGCGCCCGATCGTTGACCAGGTTCGCCTCCTCGAGGTTCTCCAAAAGGCACGTGACGGCGCGGCTCCTCTCGCCGATGATCGAAAGCGCATCCGTCAGGTACACCTCGCCCTGATCGTTCTCCGAACCGATGAGCGAGAGCGCCCGCCGGATCTCCGAAAGCTCGAAGGCGTAGAGCCCGAGGTTGACGAGCCGAACCCCCCTCTCGGCCTCGGTAGCGTCGCGCTCCTCGACGATCCTGACGACGCCCGCATCCTCCATGACCCGCCCGAGGCCCGTCGCGTCCGCCAGCTCCGCCACCAGCACCGTCGCCCCCACCCCTGCTTCGAGGTGACGCTCGACGAGGCGGGCGAGCGTTGCGTCCGAGATGAGCGGCCCGTCCCCGTTTACCACGAGCAGGGTGCCCTCCCCTTCCTCGATCTCCTCGAGCGCCACGCGCACCGCGTCACCGGTGCCGTTCTGCTCCCTTTGCAGGACGGGCTCGGCCCCGGACGGCAGGACCGCGCGCACCTCGTCGGCCTGGTGGCCCACGACGACCAGGGTTCTCTCGGGCGCGAGCGGCTTCAGCGCGGCGATGGCGTAGTTCACCATTGGCACGCCGCAAATCGTGTGCAGGACCTTCGCGCGGTTGGACCTCATCCGGGTCCCCTTACCGGCAGCCAGGACCGCGGCGAAGATCGGGGATCTATCGGACAACATGGGCTCCCGAGACTCCAGTAGCTTGCCATGACGGGCTGGGGCGGCAGGATTCGAACCTGCGATCCCGGGACCAAAACCCGGTGCCTTGCCACTTGGCCACGCCCCAACGCGAACCGCGCCGACCCGATGGGTCTAGACACCGCCCGCATCGCGGCAAGTATACCGGAGCACTTTCGGGCCGTCAGAAATCCCTACGGCGACCGCACCCCGCGCCCCACCGGCACGCACACGAACGTCACCCCTCGTCGTCGCAACCCCTCCGCCGCCGCCCGGGCCTCCCCCTGCGATGCGAACAAGCCGTAGACCGCCGAGCCGGTCCCGCTCATCGTCGCCCCCATGGCGCCCGCCTCCAGGAGCGTACCCGTCAGCTCCCCCACCGCCGGCACTAGGCTTTCGGTTACCGGCGCGAGGTCGTTGCCGATCGAACCGGCGAGCGCCGGCAGACTCCCGGCGCGCAGGGCCTCGATCACCGGGGCGACGCTCGCGGGACGGCTCTCATCCGGGGGCTCTTCGTCGTAGGCGCGGTAGATCCGGGCCGTGTCCGCCCCCGCCGCCGGCTTCGCTACGACGAGCGCGTGCGGCGGGGGCGCGGGGAGCGGCGACAGGACCTCCCCTATCCCCTCCCCGAGCGCGGTGCCACCCGAGATGCAGAACGGGACGTCCGCCCCGATCCGGCCTCCCACCTTGCGTAGCTCCGCCGCGCTCAGGCCCAGCCCGAAGAGATCGTTCAGGCCCACGAGCGTCGCCGCCGCGTCCGCCGAGCCGCCTCCGAGCCCGGCCCCCGCCGGGATGTTTTTTCGCAGCCTCACCCTCGCCGGAAACTCCTCCCCGGCAAAATCCCCGAGCAAATTCCAGGCTTTGAAAACCGTGTTCTCCTCCGGCGGCCCCACGTCCGCCTCCTCGGGCTCGACGAGCAGCTCGAGGCCTCCCTCCGCGCGCTCGATCTCCAGCTCGTCCGCCAGAGAGACGCTCTGCAAGACGGTCGAGATCTCGTGGTAACCATCCGCCCGTAAGCCGCGCACCTCCAGCGCCAGGTTGACCTTGGCGTGAGCCCGCAGCCGAATCTTCCTCAAGCCCCGAGCCCCCAGGAAAGCGCCCCGGCGAGCGCCGCGAAGTCCTGCGGCGAGAGCTCCTCGGCTCTCGCGTCCGGTCCGTGCCCCAGAGAGGCCAGGGCGCGCGGGGCCGCGCCGCGCACTGGCTCCGGCAGGTTGTTGACCAGTCGTTTGCGCCGGCTCCTGAACGCGGCGAGCACCAGCGCCTTGACGCGCGCGTACTCTTTGGGCGTCTCCCGGCGCCGCATCCCGACCACCGCCGACCACACCCTCGGCGGCGGCTCGAAGACCTGCGGCGAGACCTTGTGCGCGACCTCCACGTCCGCCAGCAGCCGCACGAGTGTGGCGTAGGCTCCGTAGTCCTTCGTACCTTCTCTCGCGGCCATCCTCCGCGCCACTTCCAGCTGCACCATGAAGCGCATCTCCACGAGGAAAGCGGCCTCCTCCAGCAGCCTCAGCACCAGCGGCGAGGCCACGTTGTACGGGAGGTTCGCGACCATCTTGTTCGGGCGGGGCATGAGGGAGGCGTAGTCGAAGCGCAGGGCATCTCCCTCGTGGACAAGTACGTTCTCGCGCGCCTCTAGGGTTCCGCGCAGTGCCGGGAGCACGTCCGGGTCGAGCTCCACGGCGTGGACCAGCCTCGCCCTTTCCGCGAGCACGGCGGTGAGCGCGCCTCGGCCGGGGCCTATCTCCAGAACGACGTCGTCCTCCGTCACCCCCGCCGCGACGATGCGGGCGGTATTCGGGTCCTTGAGGAAGTGCTGGCCGAGGCGTTTTTTGGGGGGGGTGTCGTAAGCCGCCTCAGACCTCCAGCGGAAGACCGAAGACGTTGCGGGCGTTGCGACTGGTGAGGACCCCGAGCTCCTCCTCGTTCATCCCCAGCCGTCCGGCGACGAAGCGGGCGGTGTGGACGACGTGCCGGGGCTCGTTTCTCTCCTTGCGGACGGGCTGGGGGCTTAGGTACGGGGCGTCCGTCTCGACGAGCAGGCGTTCCGGGTCCAGCCTGTCGAGGACGGGGGCCGTCCGGCTGTTGTTGTAGGTGACGTTGCCGGCGAGGCCGACGTAGTAACCGCGTTCTCTGGCTTCGTCGGCCTCGCGTTCGCCACCCTCGAAGCAGTGCAGGATCACGGGTACCCGGGCGCGCCCGAGGCAGCTCATCGTGTCGGCGAAGGCCTGCCTGGAGTGGACGATCAGGGGCAGCCGGGTGTCGTTGGCGAGCGAGATCGCATCCTCGAACAACGCCTTCTGTATCTCCCCCGACCAATCCCCCCGGTAATAGTCCAGCCCGACCTCCCCGAGCGCGACGATACCGGGCGACTCCGAGAGCTCCGCCAGGATCTCCAGGTCCCGCGCCGTGTACGTCCCGGAGTTGTGCGGGTGTATCCCCGCAGAGGAATACACGTTGGGCAGCACCGCCGCCAGCTCCGCGCCCTTTTGCGAGTCCTCCACGTCCGTTCCGACGTTCACGACCGCGAGCACGCCCGCTTCGGCCGCCCCCTCTACCGCCTCCTCCGGCGAGACCTCCAGCCGAAGCAAGTGCGTGTGCGAGTCCACCAGCATACCGCCCCACCCCCATCCCGGGATCGAACACGCCGGGCATTATAGAGCCGCCAAAGATCAGGCGTAAGTCCCCTCCGACGAGGGGTGAATATCCGCGCTCGCGCCGCGATCGCCTGTCCCATCCCGGCCTTGCGGGCGCGGACGATAGCCTGCACGCGGTCGGCCACCTGCAGCTTGGAGAAGTTGTTGGAGATGTGGTTGCGCACCGTCTTCGGGCTGGGCACGAGGCGGGGCGTGATCTTCTGTCCTAAGATCGTTCGTCCCATCTTTCGTCCCGACCCGTCTGAGACAGAGGGCCGCTTTAACGAGGCACGGCCCCCCGGCATAGGAAGACGTCGCGGCTGCTCGTCGCTAACTCATCCTGCTTGATGCCGGCTCAGAAACCAGAATAGAACCGCGGCCCCCATCCTCGAGAGGCGGTGGGACGACCGCTAACAGCTTACGAGCCGCTCGTAGATCTCCGAGCGTTTGCGATCAGACTCTTTGGCCGCCCGCGCCGCCGCCCGCGAGGGGCTCTCCCCTTCCGCCACGTAACGCCGCGCCCGCTCGACGACCTCCTCGAAGCCCGGCTCCTCGGCCTCCGCTCCGCCCCGGACGACGAGCACGATCTCCCCGCGCACCCCTTCTGCGTATCGCACCTTCGCCTCCGCCGCCGTGCCCCGGAAGACCTCCTCGTGCAGCTTCGTCAGCTCCCGGCACACCGCCACCGGCGCCTCCGGCGGCAGTTGCGCGAGCGTTTTGGCGAGCCGGTGCGGCGATTCGTAGATCACGAACGTCGCAGCCTCACGCCCCACGCGCTCCAGAAGCTCCCCGCGCTCCCGGCCTTTGCGTGGCAGGAAGCCCAGAAAAACGAACTCGTCCGCCGGCAGCCCGGAGGCGACGAGCGCGGTCACCGCCGCCGAGGGGCCGGGCAGGACCTCGACCGCCACGCCGGCCTCGATACAGGCCCGCACGAGCCGGTAGCCGGGGTCGGAGACTAGCGGGGTGCCCGCGTCGGAGACGAGGGCCACGCTTTCGGCGTGCGCCCTTTCCGCCAGCTCGGGGGCGAGGCGCTCTTCGTTGTGCTCGTGGTAGGCCATAAGCGGCCTCTTTATGCCGTGGTGGGCGAGGAGGCGGCCGGTGCGGCGCGTGTCCTCGCATGCGACGAGGTCGGCTTCCGTCAGGACGCGCAGGGCGCGCAGGGTGATGTCCTCCAGGTTACCAATGGGGGTCGGGACGACGACGAGTGGCACTCCCGGAGGTCTCCTACGAGCCGAGCACGTACTCGCCCGATCCGTCGCGGGCGAGGGCAGCGGCGCCCAGGACGCCGGACTCGGGGCCTAGAGTTGCTTCTTTGATCTCCACGAGGTCGCGGCTCGGGGACCGGGCACGCCGGTACATCTCGCGGCGGGCGGGGGCCAGGATCAGCTCTCCCGCCTTCGACGCCCCGCCGCCCACGGCGATCACCTCGGGGTTGAAGACGTTTACGAAACCCGCGAGCCCGATACCGAGCCAAGTCCCGGTCTCCTCTAGCACCGAGAGCGCCGCCCCATCCCCCTGCCGGGCGAGCTCCGTGACGTCCTCGCCCAGGACTCTTCGCTCGACGGCGATCCTGCCCAGGGCCGAGCCCGGCTTCTCGCTGGCGACCTCTCGGGCGCGGCGGGTTATGGCGGTGCCGGAGGCGAGGGACTCGAGGCAGCCGTAGTTGCCGCAGCCGCAGAGGGGACCGCCGTCGGCCTGTATGGTTACGTGCCCGAGTTCGCCACCCGACCCCTGGGCGCCACGCAAGAGGATGCCGTGCGAGATCACACCGCCCCCCACCCCGGTCCCCAACGTCACGAACACCAGGTGGTCCACCTCGCTGCCCACCCCGAACCGGAACTCGCCCCACGCCGCCGCGTTGGCGTCGTTCTCGACGGTGACCTCCAGGCCCGTCCTCTGGCCCAACTCCTCCTTGAGCGGGACACCCTCGATAGGGTGCAGGTTGGGGGCGAAGACCACCTTGTTCTGGGCGGTCATGACGAAGCCGGGTACTGCCAGGCACACGCCGCCGACCTCCATACCGTCGCGCACCTCGTTTATGGCGCGGGCTATGCTCGAGAGCAACCTCTCGCGCGGCCCCGCGGACGGGTAGCGCGCCTCCGCCAGGATCCTGCCCCCCGGTGTCACGACGGCCGCGGCGATCTTGGTCCCCCCCACGTCAACCCCGATTGCGTTCAAATTCTTACGCCCTCCAATCCACCATCTCGAGCTCCAAGCCCCCGGTGTAGTCGTTGCGCCGCACGTTGTACGCCGCGTCGAAAAGGCCCGAGGGCACGACCCCTTCCGGGCCCGCGAGCTTCGCCCTGACCTCACCCTCCAGCGTCAGCAGGTTCATCCCCTCCCAGAGTTGCCGCGAACTTAGCACGCGCAGGCCCTCGCTCACGAACACCGGCCGGTAGTTCCCGCTCCCGAACGGCGCGAGCCTCTCCAGCCAATCCAGCGTCCCGTTGGAGACGCTCTCCAGCGGGACAACAGCGTCCACCTCGACGGCCGGGTCGAAGACCTCCGGGTCCGTTTCGCGCTGCGCCCCGACCGCCCGGTTCACCCCGTCGACGAACGCGTCGAAGCCGCCCGGCTTGACCGAGAGCCCGGCGGCCTTGCGGTGCCCGCCCCACTCCCCGAGCAGGTGCCGCACCTCGTAGAGCGCCCCGTGCACGTCCACGTCCGTCTCCCCGGCGCGCGCCGAGCCGCCATACGAGCCGTCCGCCCTACGAGAGAGGATCGCGGCCGGCCGGCCCGTGGCCCCCGCGACCCTGCCGGCGACGAGCCCCGCGAGGCCTCCGCCGCTGCCTTCCTCCACGACGACGACCTTGAAGTCCTGCTCCGGGTCCACAAGGGCCAGAGCCTCCTCGACGGCGCGCCTGGTGCGCTGCTGGCGCTCGGAGTTGAGCTGGTTGAGGAGCCAGGCGATGCGGAACGCCTCCTTCTGGTCCTGCGTGAGGAGCAGGTCGAGGGCGGGCCTGGGGTGTTTGATCCTCCCGATAGAGTTCAACCTCGGCCCGAGCTTCCAGCCCAAGTCCCCCTCGTCCAGCTCCCCCCTCACCCCGGCCACCTTCGCCAGGGCCCCCACACCCGGGCGGATGCTCCCCGAGCGCAACGCGCGGTTCGCATGCTTCAAGCCCACCGCGGCGAGCGTCCGGTTGTCCCCGACGAGCGGCGCTATGTCCACGATCGTCCCGATGGCTACGAGGTCCAGGAGCCCCCCGACGTGCCGCCTCCCGTCCGGGTCCCCGAGCTCCTTCGCGACCGCCCAGGCGAGCTTCCACGCTACGCCCACCCCCGCCAGCGGGTCCTCCGGATCCCACAGCTTCGGGTCGAGTATCGCCGTGGCTGGCGGAGATTCGGGCGGGTCGTCGGGCGGGATGTGGTGGTCCGTCAAGATCACGTCCATCCCCAACGAAGCCGCCAGCTCTACCTCCTTGCGATTGGAGATCCCGCAATCCGCCGTGACGAGCAAGTCCACCCCCTCGGCGAAGAGGTCTCGCACGTAGGGCTCCAGAAGCCCGTACCCTGTCTGGCGCGTCGGGAGCCCTACGGTCAGGTTCTTTGTGTAACGCGAGAGCGCGAGATACAGCACCGCGGCCGACGTGAGTCCGTCCGCGTCGTAGTCCCCGAAGACGCCGATACGCTCCCCGTCGCGAACCGCCCGCGCCACCCGCCGGGCCGCCACCTGCCACGCGTCCTCCTCCGGCACCCTGACGGCCCCCAGCGAAGGCGAGAGGAACCCCGCGACCTCCTCGGCGGCGACGCCCCGGTTTGCCAGCACGCGGGCGCAGAGCGGGTCCACCCCCGCCGCCAGCGACAGCCCCGAGACGGCGTCCGCCCCCGGCTCCAGAAGCCGCCACCTCGCCAAAAAACCTCCTCCAAACCGCCAGAAACCCTGCTGACATTATACAGAGGGGCGCTCCCGCGGCTTCGGACCCGCAGCCTGGCGCCCGGTCGGCGGCCTCGCCGGGGTCCCCTAGACCAGCGGGCTCAAGGTGAAGAGCGCGCGCTCGACGAGCTTGGATAGGAGGGGACGCTCCTCCCACTCCTTCAGGGTAAGCTCGTCGGCATTCGTCTTGTCCAGCTCGAACATCCGCTCCATCTCTTGGGCGAAGCGTTCGGAGTGGACTTCGAGGTTGATCTCGTAATTGCCCAGCATGCTGTAGCGGTCGATGTTCGCGGAGCCCACCGTGGACCACTCGCCGTCTATCGTGGCGGTCTTGGAGTGGATCATGATGTGCCTGTAGAGGAAGATCCTGACGCCTGCGGAGAGCAACTCGTGGAAGTGGCGCCGGGCGAGCCAGTCGGCGGTGATGTGGTTCGACTCACGGGGCAGGAGGACCTGCACGTCCACGCCCCGCCTCACGGCTTCTATCAGTCCGGCGCGCATGGCGCGGTCGGGGACGAAGTAGGCGTGGGTGAGATAGACGTGGTCGTTCGCCCGGTCTATCGCCTCCAGGTACATGGCCCGGATCGGGAAGATCCTCAAGTACGGGTCGTTGCGGTGGAAGGTGGTCATCGGATCCCAGGAGCGCCGCGCGTCGTTGTCTAGATCCGGTAGGTCTTGGGAGCGGTGGGCGTTCCAGAAGTCCACGAAGTCGTTCTCTACTTCGCGAGCCGCCGCGCCTCGGACGCGGACGTGCGTGTCGCGCCAGCCGGCGGCGTACAGCGAGCCGATGTTGTAGCCGCCCAGGAACGCAGCTGACCCGTCCACTGACATCAGGTGCCGGTGGTAGCGGAAGACGTTCCTCGGGTTCACGAGGTTCTCGGGACCCCAGAGCGGACGGAAGTGGAGCGTTTGGATCTCCTCGGGGAACCTCTTGAAGTCGGCGGAGACGAACGCGTTGGCGAGGCCGTCGAAGATGACGCACACCCTCACGCCCTCGCGCGCCTTTCTCGCGAGCGCCGCGACGAAGTGGCGCCCCACCTCATCGCCTTTCCAGATGAAAGTACCCACGTAGACGCTCTCCCTCGCCCCCTCTATCTCCGCGAGCATCGCCTCGTAGAGCTCGACGCCGTAGGTGTAGAGCTTGAGGCGGTCCCCGCTCTCCAGCTCGACCTCGGGGTAGTCCGCCCAAGGGAAGCCCGCCTTCGTGGGCCCCTCGCGCCGCTTCCTTAGCTCCGCCAGCGCCACCAGCGCCCCGACGAGCGCCGCCTGCACCGCGAACAGGCCGAGCGTCAGCAACAAGGCCAACCGTCGCGCCTCCGCCGGGAGACGGCGTGCCCACCGCACTACCCGCCGTAAGCCCGAGATAAAGCTACCCGCGGCCACCGCGCTGGCGCATACGCGAGACGAACGCTTTGGCCTCCTTCGCCGCGCGGCGGCGTACCTCGGCCAGCTCGCCGGACTCGAGCTGCTCCTTGCCGCGCTCGAAGTAGTGGATGGCGGCGCGGCCCATCGCGACGGTGCCCGCGTAGCCGACGGCCGCCGAGGCCGCCCACCCCCCCACGGGGACGAGCTTGACGACCTGCCGGGCCAGAGCCCGTAAGCCGAAGCCCGCGGCGAGCACGCCGACGAGCTCGCGAGCCCGCTCCAGGGAGAGCTCTTCGCCGTGGGCCGCCGCGAGGCCCAGGATCATGCGCCCCTGGTTCGCGGTGATCGCGGGCATGTCCGCGCCGGGGATAGGGAGCGCCCCTATCACCGCGTTCTGGCGGGCGTTTTTCCGCACGATCTCCTCGCACACGGCCCGTCTCAAGAGCGGATACCCGCGCCCGAGCGGAACCAGGTAGTCCTCGTCCAGGGCGTCGACGATCCGGGGCGCTATGCCGTCGCGGACCGCCTCCTCGGTCACGGTGGCCGGCAGGGAAAGCTCCGCGGGCTCCTCGACGGCCTCGCCGGAGAGCGAAAGGTGTCCCCCTTCGTGAACCGTCAGGACGACCTCCTTTCCGCCCCCCGGCTTCCGGTGCGCGCCCAGGAGGCCCGCCAGCATTTCGGCTTCGGGAGCGTCGCCCACGACCACCAGGGTCGCGTGCCTGCGGGCTGCGCCGCGCGACTCCCGGAAGACCCGATACATATTCCTCAAGCCCAGCAAGCGTCCCCTTTCGCGCCGCGCCCGCCCCGCGCTAGCGTCGTGTTCGCTCCGCGCGTCGCGGCGGGTGGCGGGTTCGTTGATCTTCGCCCCTTTTCGGATATATTACGCGCAAAGCAGGGCAGGCGTTTCGACGACGGACCCCAGAGGACCTAGAGGAGAAGTTGCAGCCCCAGCGCGACCTTCGGGATATAGATGAGATCCAGGGACTCTTCGAGGCCGGCCAGGAGTCGGGTACCCTGGAGTCCAGCGAAGTCCTCGACCTCCTCCAGGAGGTCGACCTCTCGACCGACGAGATACAGCAGGTCTACGGCCTGCTGCGCGAGCACGGCGTCGAGGTCGTGGACCAGGAGTTCCTCAACGACACCCTGCACCACGAAGAGAAGGACGCCCAACTCGTCGAGGAGGTCCTCGAAGGGGATCTGCGCGCGCGCTACACCGGCAACGCCGTGCAGATGTACCTCGACGAGATCGGCAAGACCCCCCTCCTGACCAAGGCCCAGGAGGTTTACCTGGCCAAGCGCGTCGAGCGCAACGACCGCAAGGCCAGGGCGCACCTCACACGCGCGAACTTGAGGCTCGTCGTCTCGATAGCCAAGAAGTACGCCAGCCGCGGCGTCTCGCTGTTGGACCTGATCCAGGAAGGCAACATCGGCCTGATGCGGGCGGTCGAAAAGTTCGACTACCGCAAGGGCTACAAGTTCTCTACTTACGCTACGTGGTGGATCCGGCAAGCCGTCACCCGAGCCATCGCCGACAAGGGTCGCACCATCCGCGTCCCCGTCCACATGGTCGAGAAGATCAACAAATACTACCGGGTGCAGCGCACCTTGGCCGCCGAGCTCAACCGCGACCCCACCGACGAGGAGGTGGGCCGGGTGATGGAGGTCGAGGCCGATGAGATCGCGCGCATCAGGCGCGTCTCTCGCCGCTCGATCTCCCTCGAAACCCCGATCGGCGAGGACCACTCCAGCGAGCTTGGCGACTTCATCGCCGATGAGGACTCCGAGACCCCCCACGACCTCGCCAAGACCTCGCTCCTCAAGAGCCGGATGCACGAGGCCCTCTACAGCCTCCCCGAGCGCGAGCGCATGGTCCTCGAGTACCGCTTCGGCCTCACCGGCGGCCAGCCCAAGACCCTCGAAGAGGTCGGCGAACGCTTTGACGTGACGCGCGAGCGCATCCGCCAGATACAGCTCACGGCTCTCGCCAAGATAAAGAGCAGCCCCCACGCCGCCTCTTTGCGCGACCTGCTGGATTAGCCTCGACCACTAGCCGCCACGTTTCGTAGCGGCAACGCACTTCTCGAGCTACCGCGCGCCGCCGGGCTCTTGTTCGTTTTGGGTGTGGGGGTCACGAGGTAGCCGGTAGGCCGCGAGCAGGCAGAGCGCCACGAGTGCCAGGCTCAGGCCGAATGTCAGCGCGACGCCGAGCCAGCCGTAGCCCCCCGCCGAAGACGACGCTCACGGTGAGCGCCCGGTAGCGACCGCTAGTACCCTTTCCTCGCTCGTTCCCCGTACCTTCCTCTTCGACTCGGCTCGGAGCAGCACGGGGAGGACACCCCCAGGCTTTATCCCGAGCCAGCCGCCCGAGTAACGCCTTTGATCTTCTCGATCAAGGCACTCGTCGAGTACCCTTTCTCGAACGGCAGTATCTTCACCTCCGCCCCTATCTCCGCGGCGACTTCGGCTTCGGAGAGGTCTTCGATGCGATAGTCGCCGCCCTTGACGTAGACGGCGGGGCCAACCTCTCGCATGAGGCGCACCGGCGTGTCCTCGTCGAAGATCACCACCGCGTCCACGGACCGCAAGGCCCGGAGGACGGCCGCGCGGTCACGCTCGGGGACGATCGGGCGGTCGGGACCTTTGAGTTTTCTGACCGAGGCGTCGGAGTTGAGGCCGACTACGAGGGCGTCGCCAAGGGCGCGGGCGGCCTCCAGGTAGGCGACGTGTCCAGGGTGCAGCAGGTCGAAGCAACCATTGGTGAAGACGAGCCGCTTCGCGTCTTCTGGAAGCGTAGCGCCCCCTTCAATCGTGTAGCGGGGCGCCCTCCGGTCGTTCAGGACGAGGAGCCGGGCCGTTGCTCGCCGCTCTCGCGCTCCTGGCGCTCCCGGTCCTCTTCGTTCTCGGCCCGGTTCGGGTTGCGACTAGCCGCCTCGCCGAAAAGACGAGCGAAGATCGGTATCGCGATGATGGCGATGACTACCAGGATGAGCAGGGCTACTACCGCAAGTCCCACGGCGAAAACCTCCCGTTACACGATGGGGCTATCGGGCTCTCCCCGACAGCCCCATCTTACCTTATATCGCGGGGGCAGGTCCGCTACCGCGCCTGCTCGCCGGGACCCTCAGCTCGATCTCGCCACGTTCGACCTTCCTGGCGAAGTTCTCCAGGTCCTCGCGCATCTCACGCTCGGGGTTGGAGATGGCGTCCGCCACGACCTCTCCGACCTTGCCGCCGGGCGGGTCGGAGTAGTTCATCTTCACGTCTATGCGCGTCCGGCCCGGCGCCGTCTCCTCGAAGCGCACCCCGCCGGAGGTCTGCACGTTGCCGTCCACGGAGTTCCAGCCAATGCCCCGGTTCGGGTCCATCTCGGTGATCCTGGCGTCGAACTCGGCGCTCGTGCCCAAAGGACTCTTGACCTTCCAGTGGCTGGTCTCCCTATCAATGATGCGCACCTCCTCGACGTTACGCATGATCGAGGGAAAGTGCTCCAGGTTCGACCAGTAGTATGTGAACACGTCTTGCAGCGGGGCCTGCGCCTTTTTACTCTCATGTACGCGCTGGGGTATGGACGGACTCTCTTTCTTTCGCTTGCATCGCCTTATGCTAAGGCCCAGGCGTACCCGGCGGTGGGACGCGGCTAAACCTCCTCCGATCCGCGCGCGCGATAGATCAAGGCCCACGCCGCGCCGAAGAAGGCGTGGTCCAAGACCGGTAGGAGCACCCTCGGCGTCTCCTGTTCCCACGGCGGCTCGTGCACGCCGGCGAGCGGGAGCCAACTTGACCACCCGGCACCCCAGGCCAGGAGTCCCAAAGCGGCACCTACGGCGGCCTCCTCGGCGGCCCCGCCGCGCCTGCTGCGCAGAAGCCCGAAGACCGTCCCGGTACCGGCGCCGTAGGCGAGGTGCGCGGCCACCGTAAGAGCGCGCCGAACCTCCGGGGACCAGCCCTCCATCAGCCCCAACTCCTCCAGCCGGTCCACGACCTGCTCCGGCGCGGTCTTCTGCACGAGCCCCGCGCGGGCGAACCCCTCGCGCATCCCGCTCAGGGCGAGCGTCCCGCCGAAACCGCCCAAAGCCCCGTAGAGGACGCGTTTTTTCCAGCCCATCTCTTCCCTCTCCGTAACGTTATAGACTAAGGCTCCCGAACGACCTCGAAGGCGCGCCGAAGCTGGGCGTCGCGGTCGAGCGCCTCCCCTTGAGGGAGGTCCTGTATCGCTTCCGGCACCAGGGGCTCCTGGCCCCTTTCGAGGCGTGCCTCCACGTCCGGCTCTATCCCGGTATCGCGGATGAAGTCGCCGTTGGGCGTCAGCCACTCGGCGATGCCGAGCAGGATGGCCGAGCCGTCGCTCAAAGGTTGCTCTGCGAGCACGGTCCCGGTGCCGAAGGTCGTCTCTCCGACCACCTTCGCCCGCTCGTTGTCCCTGAGAGCGCCGGCCACGATCTCGGCGCTCGAGGCCGTCCCGCCGTTGACGAGAGTGGCGACCGGCGAGCTGATGGCCTCGGCCTCGTCGGAGGCGCGCACCTCCTCCTCTCTACCCGAGGCGTCCTTGCGCACGTAGACGACGTCTTCGGGGTCCAGGAAGATCTCGGCGACGGCCTTCGCCTCTTCCACCCGTCCACCGGGGTTGTCCCGAAGGTCGAGGATGAATCCCGTAGCCCCGGCCTCCCTGGCCTCCGCGATCGCCGCCTTTAGCTGGTCGGCGGCGCCGGTGGAGAAAGAAGAGAGCCTGAGGTGCGCCACATCGGTGCCCGGGACGAGCGCCCAGGAGGCGGCCTGGAGCTCCAACTCCTCGCGACGAAGATCGAACTCGCGCTCCTCCTCGCCGCGCCGGACGGTAAGGGCGACCCGGCTCCCCTCCGGCCCGCGGACCTTTTCGGCGATCTGGGCGACGTCCTGTCCCTCCACGTTCTCGCCGTCCACCGCGACGACGACGTCCCCGGTCTGTATCCCGGCCTCGTCGGCCGGGGACCCGTCTACGGGGGCCGTCACCACGATCCGCTCGTCCCTATCTTCGAGCCGGACCCCGACGCCGACGTACTTGCCCGAGAGCCCCTCCTGGTTCCTCTCGACCTCCTCGGGGGCCAGGAAGCGCGTGTGCCCCTCGTCCCCCAAAGACTCGAGCATCCCTTCGATGGCGGCGTAGGTCTGCTTCTCGGGGTCCACCGCCCCCTGGTCGACGTAGTCATCCTTGACCGCTTCGAGCGCCTCGGCGTACAGGGCCAAGCTCTCGCGGTCCTCCTCGGAGATGCCGGCCGGGCTCTGCGACCGCCCGTAAGCGTAAGACCCCAGCATCAGCGAGAGCACCACGACGAGCAGGACCAGGCCACGCAGAATAGTGGCGCGCCGCCGGTCCAACTTGCCCGTCGTATCCTTCCACACGAAAGGATTATAGCCGGTCAATCTGTCAGCACTTCAGCTGGTCAGCTTTTTGGGAGCCCTGGCACCGCCACAGCTCGTCCGGCTTGGCCCACAGCGAACGACGGGCCGGAGCGCTCGTCTCATCGAACCGTCCCGCCGGGTGAGATAACCTTTCGCCGTCCGTAGCCTGGCTGACCGGCTATTCGTAGAATCCCCACTCCCGGACGTTCCACAGAAGGGCGCTCTGGGGCGTGAGCGGTCGGGGGCCCGAGAGGGTGCTGGACCAGGCGTAGGCGTCGGGCCAGACGAACAGGGGCACGAGCGCCGTCTCCCGAGCCAGGGTCTCCTGCGCCGCGGCGAGCGCCTCGGCCCGCCCGGCGTCGTCCGCGGCGGCGAGGGTGCTCTCTAACGCCGCTCTCGACTCGGGCGGGACGTTCGGTAGTAGCGTTTCGAGGCCTTCAGGCCAGCCAGGCGCGTAGAGCGCCAGATCGAAGTCGCCGCGCGGCAGGGTCTCGCCGTAAAACTCCGCCTGCCCGACCGGGCGCGCCTCGGCCTCGATGCCCGCCGAGCGCATCTGCGAGACGAGCGCGCGGGCGAGCCCGGCCCTCTCAGGGTCGCCGCCGGGCGTCTCCGGGTATACGAGCACGAGCGCCCCCCCCGGAGCCCGTCCGTTCTCCACCGCGCCGCGACTATAATCCTCCCCCCAGGCGGGGGTGTAGCCCGGTACGAGGTCGGGTGGGACGAAGCTCTGGGCCACCGCGGGAGAGCCGGCGAGGGCAGCGAGGCGGTCCCGATCCAGGGCCCCCGCGACGGCCTCGCGTTCTCCGCGCTCCACGAGTGCGCCCCGGCGGGCGTTGAAGAGCAGCCGCTCGACCCTGGCTGGGGCGGCCAGCGCGGAGAGCAGGTCCCCGCCGGGGAGTGTCTCCCCCGTCCGGGGTGTCAGGAGGCCTAGGTCCGCCTCCCCCGCCGCGAGCGCACCAGCGCCGCCGCTTCCGAACCGGACCTCCAGGCCCTCCAGGCTGGGAGGTGCGGGTTCCTCGATCACCCAGTATGACGGGTTCGCTGAGAACGCCAGGACGTCCCTCGCGCTCCCCAGGAGCACGAACGGCCCGCTCCCCGTCGCGCCCCTGTCCAGGGTCATCCGGGCGAAGTCTTCGCTCTCGTAGCGGTGGCGGGGGAGGATCGGGGCGGAGAGGAGCTCCCGCCAGGGGGCGTATGGCTCGTCGAAACGCAGGCGTATCGTCCGCTCGTCGGGGGTCTCCACGCGGGAGACGCGGCCGAAGCCAGGGTAAGGGGCCGCGGGGCCGAGGTCGCGCGCCAGCCGCGCGGCCTCCTCATAGGTCCACTTCGCGTCCGCGCTCGTGAGGGGCTCCCCGTCGGAGAAGGCGATGCCTTCGCGCAGCCGGTACTCGACGGTGAACGGATCGAGTCGGAGCGTCCCGGCCTCGAAGGAGGGCAGCTCCTCGGCGAGGAGCGGATAGTAATCGAGATCCGGCCCGAGGACGAGCGGGGCCTCGAGCGACACGCCCAGGAGCGCCTCCGCGCCCCGGCACTCTGGCAGGTAGGGGTTCTGGCACGCGGGCGCAGGGACTCCCGGCAGCGCGACCTGGGCGCTTCCGCCCCGCCCAATCAGGCTGTCTGGCTCCTCCTCCCCGCCCTCGACTACACGCGGAGGCTCCCCCACCGTCTCCGGCCCGCCGCACCCGGCGAGGGGAGCCATCAAGAGGACCATGAGAAGAAAGAGGAGGAAGAGGGCGGGTAAGCAGGTACGAGCGGCCGACGCCTCCCGCCGGTCGCGCGGTCCCTTCTTGCAAGATACGTCTGGCGTGATCTGCGAACCTCTCCTTACTCCACGGCCCGGTACGGCGTACTCTCGGAGGGTTTTTCGATCTTCTGCCCCTCCAACACCGGGAAGAAGCACGAAGCCCGGTGGTCATCCGCGCCGTTGGCGCCGTTCTGGGGACCGTCTTCCTGGCGCATCAGGTCAGGGACGTGCTCCTTGCAGTAGCCCTGGGCTCTCGGACAGCGGGTGTGGAAGTTGCAGCCCGGGGGCGGATTCGCCGGCGAGGGGACGTCGCCCACCAGGACTATCCGGCGCCGTTCGCGTTCGCGCTCCGGGTCGGGGATGGGGATAGCCGAGAGCAGCGCGTTCGTGTAGGGGTGGCGCGGCTCCCCGTACAGGCCACGCCTGTCGGCCAGCTCGGCGATCTTGCCAAGGTACATCACCGCCACCCGGTCGCAGATGTGCTTGACCACCGAGAGGTCATGCGCGATGAAGACGTAAGTCAGCCCGAACTCCTTCTGGAGATCCTGCAAGAGGTTCACCACCTGGGCCTGAATCGAGACGTCCAGGGCGCTCACCGGCTCGTCGCAGATGATAAGCCTGGGCCTGAGCGCGACGGCCCTGGCGACGCCTATCCTCTGGCGCTGGCCGCCGGAGAACTCGTGCGGGTAGCGGTTGTAGTGCTCGGGGTTGAGGCCCACGATCTCCAGCAACTCCTGCACCCGACGCTTCCTGTCACCCTCGACTTTGTGTGTCCGCAAAGGCTCGGCGATGATGTTCCCGACGGTCATGCGCGGGTTGAGCGAGGCGTAGGGATCCTGGAAGATGATCTGCATGTCCCGCCTCACGCGCAGCATCCGTTTGCGGTCGTACTTCAGGATGTCCTCGCCGCCGAAGAGGACCTCGCCCTCCGTCGGCTGCAGGAGCCGCAAGACGCACCGCGCCAGCGTGCTTTTGCCGCACCCGGACTCCCCGACCAGCCCCAGAGTTTCGCCCTCGCGCACCTGGAGGTTCACGCCGTCCACGGCCTTCACGTGGCCGACCGTGCGCTTCAGGACGCCGGCCTTTATGGGGAAGTGCATCTTGAGGTTCTTGGTCTCGAGCAGGTAAGAGCCGCCGGAGGTTCGTCCGCCCTTTCCGAGATCCGGTCTCCCGTGCGATCCGCCGTTGGGCGCTTCGCTCATCTCTTCACCCCCAGCTCCTCGTCCACCCGGCGCTTGCGGTTCTCCAGCTCTTCGACGGGGAGGATGCAGGCGGCGGTATGATCCGGCTTCTTCTCCTCCAGGCTCGGGTCTATCTCGTAGCACTCGCCCTTGACGAACGGGCAGCGCGGGTTGAAGTTGCAGCCTTTGGGCAGGAAGATCAGGGACGGCGGCGTCCCCTCTATGGGCAACAGCCTCACCTCCCCCGCCGTGTCCAAACGAGGTATCGAGCGCAAGAGGGACCAACTGTAGGGCATCAGCGGGTCGTAGAAGACCTCCTCGGTCAGGCCCTGCTCGACGGCGCGCCCAGCGTACATCACCATCACCTCGTCGGCCATCTGTGCGATCACCCCGAGGGCGTGCGTGATCATGATGATCGCGGTGCCGTACTTCTCCTGCAGGTCCACCATCAGTTCCAGGATCTGGGCCTGAATCGTCACGTCGAGCGCCGTCGTCGGCTCGTCGGCAATGAGCACCTTCGGGTTGCACGCCAGGCCCATCGCGATCATGGCGCGCTGGCGCATCCCGCCGGAGTACTGGTGCGGGTACTCCTTGACCCTCTGCTCGGGGTTGGCGATGCCCACGTCCCGGAGGACCTGGATAGTCCTTTTTTGGGCTTCGTCTTTGGAGACGTTCTGGTGGATGCGGATGGCTTCGCGGATCTGATTCCCGACGGTGAAGACCGGGTTGAGGCTCGTCATCGGGTCCTGGAAGATCATGGCGATGTCGTTGCCCCGGACCTTTTGCATCCGCGACTCGGAGGTCTTCAGGAGGTCCTGTCCCTCGAAGAGTATCTCGCCCTCCGGGTGCTCCACCGGCGGCTTCGGGTTGAGCTGCATGATCGAGAGCGCCGTCACGCTCTTGCCGCTCCCCGACTCCCCGACGATCCCCAAAGTCTCCCCGGGCTCCAGCGAGAAAGTGACGCCGTCAACCGCCTTCACGACCCCGTCCTGGGTCCTGAAGTGCGTTTTCAGGTTGTTCACCTCGAGCATCGCCATGATCAGACCGTCCTTCTCGACCGTAGGCCTCTCTGCCGTGGGCGACGTTCGAAACCTCGACGGCGCACCGGTCGTCGTCTATCTCGTAGAGAACCCGATATTCGATGGTCCGTATGCGCCAACCCTCTCGTTTCCGCAGCTTTCGGATACCCACAGGGCTCGGAGTCTGGGCCAGATCCCGCACGTATCTTCTGACCCGCCGCCGAGCTTACGCAGACAAACTGCTCATCTGCTTCTGAGCCCGCTGGCTGATAGAGATACCGTAGCTCACCCTTCAACTCGGCCCTCGTCGATCTCCCGCATTGCTTCGCCGAAGGGTATGGGCTCGTTCTCCCCACGCTTCAGCGCGGCTCTTGCCTCATCGTAGGTCCTAACTTTCTCCAGCTCCTCCAGCAGCGCCTCGTGCTCTCTTATTTCCAGGATCACGCCGACGCGCTCGCCCTCCTCATCCGGCGCGGAGCGGGGGCCAAGCCGCCCTCCTGATCTCTTGCGACCTCGCGTTCCATGTCACCTACTCTACCGCCTTCGGGTCGAGGGCGTCGCGCAGGCCGTCGCCCAGGAAGTTCACGCACAGGGCGGTGATGACGATCATCAGCCCCGGGAAGTAGGTAAGCCACGGCTGCTGGGTCATCGTGTCGCGGGCGTCCGTGAGCATGTTGCCCCAGGAGGGCGTCGGTGGCTGGATGCCGAGGCCCAGGTAGGAGGCGGCGCTCTCCAGGATGATCGCCAGGGCCACGATGAGCGTCGCCTCGACCACCACGACCCCGATCACGTTTGGAAGGATGTGACGTACCATGATCTTGCGGTCGGGCACCCCGATGGCTTTGGCGGCCTGCACGTACTCCTGGTTGCGCACGGCGAGCACCTGCCCGCGCACCAGCCGGGCCATCCTGGGCCACAGCAGCAGCACTATGACGGCGGTTATGGTGATCGGCGTGAGCTTGAACAGCTTCCCCAGCACCAGGAGCAGCGCGACGTGGGGCAGGGTCAGCAGGAAGTCCACGAACCCCATCATCCCCACGTCCACGAGCCTCCCGTAGTATCCGGAGAAGATCCCGACGGCGGTGCCGATCAGGGTAGAGAAGACGCCAACCCCCAGCCCCACCAGCAAGGAAACCCGCCCACCGTACAAGACCCGGGTCATCTCGTCACGCCCCAGGCGGTCTGTGCCCATCGGGTGCTCGATGCTCGGCGCCTGGTTGAAGGCCGCGAAATCTATCTCGTCGTATTCGTAAGGCGCCGCCCAGGGGGTCGCAATCGCGGCGACGTACAGCAGGATCAGGACCACGCCGCCGGCCATCGCCAGCCGGTGACGCTTGAAGCGGCGCCAGATGATCTCGCGCTGCGTGCGCCCCTCGACCTTGCCGTACTCCTCGCCCGCGGCCTCGGGAGACTGGACATCGCCGTCGCCCTGGAACGCCGGGCCCGGGTCTCCGCGCTGCTCCACCATCAGGTCTCCCTACGCCCTACTCGTAGGTCACCCGCGGATCCACGAGCGAGTACGCGATGTCCGCCACCAGGTTGAAGAAGATCACGAGCGCCACCCCGATCATCAACAGCGCCCGGACGACGTTGTAGTCCGCCGTGAAGAGCGAGTCGGCGAGCAATAACCCCAACCCCGGCCAGGCGAACACGGTCTCCGTGATGATAGCCCCGCCGAAAGCGGTCCCCATACTCAAAGCCACCAGGGTGACCGTGGGGAGCAAGGCGTTGCGCAACGCGTGCTTCAGGTAGACCGTCCGCCGGCTCAGGCCCTTGGCGCGGGCCGTCCGCAGGTAATCCGACGAGAGCACCTCCAGCATGGCGCCGCGCTGGAACCGGTTGAACTCGGCGACCTGGATCGTCGCGAGAGCTATGACAGGGAGGGTGAGGTGCTGCAGAAGGTCCACGAAGCCGCCCGCCCCGCTGCTCATCCCGGAGACGTAGAAGACGCGAACCCCTGCCCAGCTCGTCAGGTAGATACCGAAGACGAGTTGCAAGATGAGCGCCAGCCAGAAGATAGGCATGGAGAAGCCCAAGAAGGAGAGGAACGTGCCGGCGTTGTCCAGAATGCTGTACTTCTTGATCGCCGAATAGATGCCGAAGGGCACGGCGATCATGACGCTCACTATCAGGGAAGCGCCCATGAGCAGAGCGGTGGGCCCTATCCTCGGCGCGATAATCCCCGCGACTGGCGCCCTCTGCTGGAAGCTCTCGCCGAAATCGCCCCGCAACATCCCGCTCGCCCAGATGGCGTACTGTACCGGGAGCGACTTGTCCAGCCCGTACGCCCTCTCTATCCGCTCGATGTCCTCGCCCCGGATGTTCGGGGTTTGCCTGAGCTGCGTCAACGGGTCCGGCCCGAGGGCAACCAACCCGAAGATGACGATGCTGGAGAAGAACAGTATCACCAGGCCGAAGAGCAGCTTCCTGACGATGTAGGCGATCAAACTCCAGACACCCCCGATCTCCGGGTCACGACGGGGATTCCTCTCTAGGCGAACCTCCACGTACCCACGTTCCAGAACGGGCTCGCCAGGCTCGGATTGACGTCGGGGCCCTGCAGGCTCTCCGAGAAGGCATAGTATTCCGGCCGTTGGTACATGGGAAGGAGCGGCAGGTCCTCGGCCATCTGCTCCTGGATCCACCGGAAGAGATCGGCTCGCTGCGCCTCGTCGAGGGTCCGGTCGGACTGCACGAGCAGGTCCGTGACCTCCTCGTTCTCGTAGCGGTAGTAGTTCTGTCCGCTCGGGTTATCCTCGGTCGGGATCTGGTCCTGGCTGAAAAGGATCGTCTGCGAGGGGTCGGGGGTGGCGAGCCAGGCCCACTCGCCCATCTGGAAGTTGCCGTCCACCGTCCACTCGGCGAAGAAGGTGTCCGAATCGGTGTTCTCTATCTCGATGGTGATGCCGACGTCGCCGAGCTGCTGCTGGACCACCTCCTGCAGCGTCTCCCTGAGCCGGTTGTCGGCGGTGGTGGAGAAGCGCACCGTGAGGTTCGCCCCCTCGGACTCGGCCTGCCGCGCCAGCTCCCGCGCGCGATCCGGATCGTAGGAGTACCGCTCCCACGCCGGGGTGTAGAAAGGCTCCTGCTCCGGCACCACCCAGCTCTGCAAGGGGTTGACTATCCCCTGCAACAGTTCGTCCACGATCTGCTGGCGGTTGATGCCGTAGGCTATCGCCTGCCTGAGCGCGAGGTTGTCTACTTCGGCCAGGTTGAAGGCTATGTGCTCCCAGACGACGCCGGCCTTGTACAGCACCTGAGAGCCGTCTATGCCCTCCAGCCGCTCCAAAAGGCCGATGTCCGGCGGCGGGTAGATGAACTGCGCCTCGCCCGACTCCAGCGAGGCGATGAGCGTATTGGAGTCCGGGATGAACCGGAAGGTAACCGCGTCCAGCGCGGGGCGCTCGCCCCAGTAGTTGTCGTTGCGCTCGATGGTCAGGCTCTGGCCCTTCCGCCACTCCCTGAACTTGAACGGGCCACTGCCCACGACCTCGTTGTTGAGCGCCGTGTTGAAGTCCTGCCCCTCGTAGACGTGTCTGGGCAAGATCGGGTAGTTGGGTCCCAGCAGATCCCGCCAGGGCGCGTAGGGCCTCGCGAAGGTCATCCTGACCGTCCGCTCGTCCGGCGTCTCGAAGTCCTCGATGTCCTCCCAGCCGATGCGGCTGGCGATCTCGTTGTCGGGGTTGATGATCTGCTCGTAGGTGTAACGGGCGTCCGCGCTGGTCAAGGGCTCGCCATCGGAGAAGGTCAGACCCTCCTTGAACGTGTACTCGATCACCTGCGGGTCCTCGCTCGCGACCCGGGGCTCGCCGTCGCACAACAGCGGCGCGTAGCCGAGGTCCGGCGTTATGTCGAGCACCGGCTGGAGGATACCGGCCGTTACGCTGGTGACCGCGAGCGCGGTCCCGCTCGCGAGGAAGCGGTTGAGTATGCCAGGCTCCTGGTCGTAGCCGACGATCAGGGTGTTGCCGCCACCTCCGCCGCCTCCTCCTCCACCGCCGCCGCAGCCCGCGACGCCCAGCAGCGCAGCGCCCGCGATTCCGGCGCCGCCGACCTTCAGGAAGTCGCGGCGGCTGATCCGCCTCACGCCGGCCGACGCGCCTTTGGTGGCTCCTGCTTTTCCGGCATTCACGAGCCCTCCTCTCCCCAGGTGGCCCATCTTCATGGGCGCCGCCTTGAGACCCGGTCGCTACCACACGTAAGGGCTCGCCCGCGCTGCATGGTGAGCCCGCTATACGCCTCGCGGCCAGTATAAGGGCACTTTTCACCGCGGTGCAACAAGGGCGCCGCTCTGTTTTGGCCGGTCGGCCTACGGGGTATCGCGCCGGGCAGCGAGGTATTCCTCGTAGGAGGCGTAGGTGGGATGGGGGGCGTGCGAGCGCCCCCTCCTGCGCGATAGGAAAGCAAAGATGGTAGCGCCGGTGCCCAGAGCGGCGAGGGTGGCGAGGAGGAGACCGCCGAGGAAGGGTACATGGTACGCCGCCGAGACGAGGAGAGCCCCCACGACGGCGGCCAGGGCGTCGCCCGCCCGGTAGTGGCCGGTGGCGAGCACGACCTTCCTCCCGAGGAAGTAGGCGGCGACGAGCGTCCCGAAGAGGACGAGCGCCAGGTAGGCGGGCCAGGCGAGCGGGATCAGCAGCAGCCCCACGCCGGTGAAGGCGAGCAGGACGGAGACGACGACCATCGCCGGGAAGGAGCTCACCCCCACGAGCAGCGCCCTCCCAGGCGCTCTCTCCAGGCTCCGGGCCGACGCCCTCAAAGGCCCGGGCGCGACGACGGCCAGCAGAATGGCGGCGGCCGCGAGACCCAGCGCCATGACGCCCCACCCGACGACGCCGGAGAAGGCCGCCAGAGGAGAATCTTCGTCGAAGTCAGAGGCCATCCCGGCGGCCTCTTGCCCCCTCACGATGGACTCGGGCTCCCGGTCCAGCCTGCCGCTGCCCCGCGCGATGTCTCCGATCACCTCGGCGTTGGCACCCAACTCCACGTTCCCGTGGCCCACCTTTACGTCGCCCTCTACGCGAGAGTCCACGTAAACGTCGCCGAAGCCCGCCTCCACGTCGCCGCCAACGGGACCGTTCACCTCTACGTTTCCGAAGCCTGAGCTAACGTCTGCCTCGACCTCGCCCTCGACGCGCACGTCTCCCCAGCCGGTGCGAACCTCCTCGACGGTCTCGCCCTTCTCTACCGTCACGTCGCCCATAGCCTTCTTTTCGAGGGCCTGGGCGTGGGCGGGCGCGAGGAGAGCGGGCACGAGAGTGAGCAGGAGGACCACCGGGAGCAACACGAAGGGCGTCGTCTTCCCCGGGAAAGACGACGCCCTGAGAGCCGTCATGCCTCTCTCGCCCGCCGGCGTCCCCGGCTCGCGGAGACGAAGACGAGCGCGATGAGGAGGTCAGCCAGAGCGCCCAGGGCCAGCACGAGGAGGATGGTGGGGCCGGCGGCGGCGAGGACCGCGCGCACCACGTCCGCCGAGCCGGAGACGAGGCCCCAGCAGGCGGCGAGCATGCTCATCGCCAGCATCACGGGCTCCGTGTCGTTGAGCTCCAGGTAAGCGAGCGCCAGAAGCAACAGGGCCCCGGCGAGCGCGGCCCAGAGCAACCTGGCCACGGGTGAGCGGGTCGGGAGCGCCATCGCCACGCCCCGGTGCACCGAGCACGACACCATACGCCCCCCGGAGAAGTCATCGGAGCGGAGGTAGGAGTTGAGGTGCACCTCGCGCTCGTAGAGATCCCGGCAGGGGGAACACAGTTCCACGTGCCGCCGGACCTCCCGGGCCTCCTCGGGTTCGAGGCCCCCGTCGGCGAGCTCGAAGACGCGCTCGTGATCGCACGGCGGGCCATACGGCGAGCCGCACGGCCCGAAGCCGGGCTCCCCGGAGCTCCCCTCGAGGCTCATCCGCCACTCCTCCCGAGGTCCCCATCCGGTCCCTCATCCTCGAGCTTGCCGGCGAGCATGTTGCGCGCGCGAAAGAGTCGGCTCTTGAGGGCCGGCACGCTTATACTCAAAATTTCCGCGATCTCCGCGTAGGTGAGGCCCTCCGCGTATCGCAAGACGAGCGGGACGCTGTAGGTCTCGGGCAGCGTCAGAACGGCGTCCCGTACGCTCCTCGCACGCTCGGAGTCGGCGGCGCTCGACTCGGGCCCGCGTGTCAGGGGGGCGTGTACCTCCGGGTTGAACTCGACTACGTCGCGGCGGCGCCGCAGGGTGTCTATGCCGAGGTTGTTGGCGATCGCGAGCAGCCACGTCTTGAAGCGGTACTCGGGGTTGAAGGTGTCGAGGCGGTCGTAGGCCCTGAGGAAGGTCTCCTGGCTCAGGTCCTCGACGGCGACCTCGCGTCCGGCGTAAGGGTAGATCACACGCCCCACCAGCCGCTCGTAACGCTTGACGAGCTCCTCGTAGGATCGCACGTCGCCCGATCGGGCGCGCTCCACGAGATCGTTGTCCGACAGCCGCGCGCGGGCGACGGAGAGGCGCCTGACCTTCTCCCGCCATCCGCCTACGGTCACGTTGGTCGCCGCGTGTTCCATACCAACAAGTTTATACGCTCGCCTGCCGGATAGGTTTCACGGTTCGCCTTGGGCTAACCTCCAGCCTGTCCGGTGTCACGATACACCCCGCGCGCACGAAAAGCGAAGGGATCTTCCGCACCAGAAGGATGGTAGGACGCGGGGGCCGGGCGACGGCGGAACCCCTCCCCTTTCGTCTCCGGAAGAACGCCGACGTCTAGC
>JADDPV010000065.1 GCA_016781705.1 Rubrobacter sp. | reverse complement strand
TGGTGAACGCGCTGACGCTTTTCTCCGTCGGGTGGCTGCTCGGGTCCTGGCCCTACGACCGGCTGTACCTCAAACCCGCCGCAGCCGGCGTCCTGGCCGCCGGCGGGGCGTGGCTCGCGAAGCTGGCGCTGCAGCCGCCGCCGGGCCTGGTGGCGGTGCTCGTGATCGGTCCGGTCTTCGTGGTCCTGTTCGCAGCCTTCACCGTGGGCCTGCGCCTCAGCGACAGCGACCGGCAGTTCCTCGGTTCCTTCTGGGCGGCGATAAAGCGCCGCCTCCCCGCCGTCGTGGGGCGGAACGCTTAAGAAGTAGGCGCCACGGTGACGCTAAACTTCCTCAGAGGCCAAGGTCAGGGTACCCGAGGGGAGAGGTGTGCGCGTTCGGTTTTTGGTAGTTTGTACCATGATGGGGTTGATCGTGGACCAAAGCAGGGCTGATACGGAGGACCTCAGTTCGGTCGCATGAGGACGGTCGGCTCCATGTGGTTATCTTTCATCCGGTTCGCGAACAAGCGAACCAAGAACCTGCGTGGCTTGCGTCGAGCCGGCATATCCTTCTACGTGTCCATCTTGCGAGCGAACATCTTCCTGCCCCCTCCCAGGGTGATCCTGATCGGCCCACCGAAGACCGGCACGCACCTGCTGAGCGACTGTCTGTCTCTAATGCCCCGAATGATGTTCTCCGGCAGACACTTTGCTCTACCCGATTTTTTCGCCCAGGGTGAGCCTCGTGACGCTCAATTCGAACTCTCGAAGCCGCCCGCGTTGGATGAGCCGCGTCTCAGGGCTTTCCTGGAAGGATGCCCGCAGGGCATGTTCGTAACGGCACACGCGAGGTTCCACGTGGCACTTCGGGATCTCGTGAAGGAGCTTGGGTTCAAGCAGATCCTCTTGCTCAGGGATCCACGCGACGTCGTTGTCTCGAACATGTTCTTTATAAAGCGCGAGCCCTGGCTCCGGCACCACAAATACTATGCCGAGGTGCTAAGGAGCGACGAGGAACGGATCATGGCGACCATCCTCGGCTTTAGAAGTGACCATGCCATCGACCGCCCCAGAGCATCGATAAGGGAGATCTTCGAGGGGTACGCCCCCTGGCTCGACGATCCTTCCACGCTGGTGGTCCGATTCGAAGACCTGATCGGTCGGCGTGGAGGCGGGGCTAGCGAGTGGCAGCTCGCGGAGATCAAACGCATCGGGGACTTTGTGGAGCGTCCCCTGAGCCGAGAACAAGCGCAACGAATCGTTCGGAAGATGTACTCGAAAGGGGGCCTGACATACAGGAAGGGGATAGTAGGGGATTGGCAGAACCACTTCACCGAGGACCACCAGCGTGCCTTTAAAGAGATCGCGGGGGATATCCTGATCAAGCTAGGCTACGAGACAGACACGGACTGGTAGAGACCCTAGAGGGCATACGCCTGCGTAAAGCGGTGACGTGCCCGCCCGTAGCACGCGTGCTCTTCGCGATCCTTCGGGCTATCGAGGACTGCTGAGCCCTGCCATCCGCAGCAGACCCGCATTTTGTGATCAGCCCCAAGGTCCATCGTGTGTCTTCGAGCTCTCACAAACCGTGCTCGGGTGTCGGACAGGGCCCAAAGAGCGCGAGGGGCTCGACGGGGACCGCCACTCATAGGGAGAGCGTTGTGAATGAGCCTTTGATCGACTACATCGTTCAGACCCCACGAGCGCCTAAAGGGAGCTTGGTAAACTAGATTCGCGTACCTCCCAACGGCCATCGGAGTAGGATGCGGGCGCCCGTGACTACCGAGACTCGGAGGCCGCCATGCCCCCACCGCGCTACCCGTCAGACCTCTCCGACGAAGAGTGGACCATCCTCGAACCACTGCTCACTCGAGTTGAAAGGCGCGGCCGACCGTCCAAGTGGCCCGCGCAGTGTATCGCCGACGTCGTGTGTTCTACCTACTACAGCGGCGTGCGTTAGTGTTGATCCTCCGGTTGAGTAGCGAGCTCTCCGACCGCGCGGGAGGGTTGGAGGGGCGCGCCGATCCTCCCGACAGCCTCTTCGGTCAGCGGAATCAACCTTTACGTACACCGCTGAAGGTGACGTAGCGGCCGCCCGAGCCCAGCGTTGAGCTACATAGCCATTGCGTTCTGGCGCGCCTTGCCGTCAGCAGCTCCCGCCGCCTCCACCTCCATCGCCGCCGCAGCCCCCACCGCCGTCCCCGGGGAAGCCGCCGAAGAAGCCGCCGCCCCCGAGTGAGGGCGGTCGCCGGCCGGAGAGCTTCAGCACAGCACGTGACCGCAGCCTGAAGATGGTCAGCACGCCACCGCCGGCCGCCGCCAACCCGAGCACTGCGAACAGCACGCCCGCTACCGCGTGCCCCGCGTCGTCGGGCTCCAAGATCGCCTGAACCCCGACGACCGCGAAGATGATGCCACCGCCAGCCAGCACCAATCCCACCACGATAAAGAGGAGCGAGAGCGCGAGCGTCCAGAGCCACCGGAGCGCCCGGACCGCCGGAGAGCGCCTGCGTGTTCTCGTCGTCGCCATCCACGCCAGTCTACCGAAGCGCCTGTACTGGCGCGACACGTGAGGGCGTGAAAGAGCGCGCGGCATCGTGGATTGAGTAGATACGCTCCCACGGCCAGCAGGATAGTACGGTGCCTCTCCCGAAGTCTTGAGCAATCGAAGAACACCATGACTACTGCCTTGTTACGCATGCGTCTGCGCCAGCCGGGGTGAAGATTTTGCCCGCTGTGGTGTCCTCACCCTGCTCTTTGCAAAACTCCTTCTATGCTCGGGCTTCGTCGCGGTTGCTAGAATCTCGTCGTGAGGTGCGGAGAACGGAACAAGGGCGTTATAAAGATGCGCGGTAGGTTGGGGTCCTGGAGGTCGTCGGATAGGGACGGAGCGGGAGCGCCGTTCTTGCCGACGTTCCGGGGCAGCATGACTTCTTTTGGAGGCGCGGTCTGATCGGGAACAGCCTCCACCGCGGCCGTGTGCCCCTCCGGGGGGTGCTCGGGATGGACGAAAGTACCGGACGGGTTGCTCGGGCGGGGGTTCGTCGCCGGGCGGTCGGCGACGCCGGTCATCGTCGGGGGAGGCATGCGTTTGATCCTCCGGTGGACCTCACGCGGCCTACGACCGTCACGGCCGGCCAAGTGCGTGAGGCGATATGGTCGAGGGCGGCTGCCGCCAAGGGGTGGAGGTCAGAGCGCCCGTGACGATGCCCAATTTCCTGATCATAGGTGCGCAGAAGGCCGGGACGACCTCGCTCTACTACTACCTGAAGCAGCATCCCCAGATCTACATGAGCCCCGTGAAGGAGGCGCACTTCTTCGACCAGGACGAAGGCGAAGAGGCGGACTTTCGCGGACCGGGGCGTAGCCCGACCGCCCCGATCACCAGCATCGACGACTACCGCGCGCTGTTCCGGGGGGTAACCAGTGAGAGGGCCGTCGGCGAGGCGACACCCTCGTACATCTACATCCCAGAGGCTCCCGGGCGCATACGGCGCCGCCTCCCGGATGCGAAGCTGGTCGCGGTGTTGCGCAACCCGGCCGACCGTGCCTACTCGGCGTTCTTGCACACCGTCAGGAGCGGCCGGGAGCCCCTCACCGACTTCGCCCGGGCGCTCGGCGAGGAAGAGGCTCGCATACGCGACAATTGGCACCCTCTTTTCCACTACAGGCAACGGGGTTTCTACCACGACCAACTCGGGCGGTACTTCGACGCGTTCGGGCGGGACCGGGTCGGGGTGTACCTCTACGAAGATCTAAGGGCAGATCCCCTCGGCGTGCTAGGGGGGATCTTCAGGTTCCTGGGGGTGGACGAGACGTTCGTCCCCGACACGTCCGTCGAGTACAACGCGAGCGGCGTGCCCAGGAACAGGGCGGTCCGCTCCCTGGTGAGGAGAACGAACGCGCTGACCCCCGCCCTCAAGCCGTTTCTCCCGTTCGGTCTCCGCCAGCGTATAAAGGGTGGGATCTTCGCGAAGCCGCCGCCGCTCGCGCCGGAGGTGCGCGAGAAGCTTATCGAAGCATACCGGCCGGACATACTCAGGCTCCAGGGCCTCATTGGGCGCGACCTCTCCCTTTGGCTAGAATAGGATAGACCGCCGCCTAGTGTTCTTCAGAGTAGGAGGGTCGCAAGCCGTGAAGAAGACCGTCGTCAGGATGGGTCCTGACGCCATACCCGTCATGAAGCGGAGGACCAGATGGCCCCAGAAGCTGTACCGGGGGGCCACGAGCCCGCTGCGCGTCATGCCGGACTTTCTAATCATAGGGGGGCAAAAGTGCGGAACCACGTCGCTGTACAACCACCTGGTAGAGCATCCGGCCATCTCGCCGGCCTCCAGGAAAGAGGTGCACTACTTCAGCGACAGGAGCTTCGGTAAGGGCAAACTCTGGTACCGGGCCCACTTCCCGACCGCGCTGTACAAGCGCTACGCCAAGTGGGTGCGTCGCCGGGACCTCGTCACGGGGGAGGCGACCCCCTACTACATCTTTCACCCCCTCAGCCCCAAGAGGGCTTGGGAGACGGTCCCGCGGGCCAGGCTGATAGCGCTGCTCAGGAACCCCATCGACCGGGCCTACTCACAGTACAACCACGAGCTGAGAAGGGGGTCGGAGACCCTGCCGTTCGAGAGTGCGCTGGAGCGGGAGGAGGAGAGGCTTAGCGGGGAGCACGAGAAGATGATCCGCGACGAGGGCTACCACAGCTTCAGCTACCTGTACCACTCTTACCTCTCGCGGGGGGTGTACGTGGATCAGCTCGTGGCCTGGAGGAGGTTCTTCCCCGAGGAGCAGCTCCTGGTCCTGAAGAGCGAGGATCTCTTCGTCGATCCGGCGGCGGTCGTGGAGCGTACCCTGGATTTCCTGGGCGTGCCGGGCGTGAAGCTGAGGGATTATGGGAGGCTCAACGAGGGCCGTTACGCGGAGATGGACCCTGCCCTGAGGGCACGCCTGATCGAGTACTTCCGGCCGCACAACCAGAGGCTGTACGAGTATCTGGGGACTGACCTTGGCTGGGACCGTTGAGTTTGAATCGCCGAACACCATCCGACCCGGCAGATGAGAGGGGTATCCCGAAGATGCACGACAAGATCAAAGTCCTGTACGTCGCCGGATGGGGACGCAGCGGAAGCACCATCCTGACCAACATCCTGGGGCAGATAGACGGCTTCGTCTCTGTCGGGGAGATCAACTTCATGTGGAAGCACGGCCTGATCGAGAACAGGCTCTGCGGGTGCGGCGCCCCGTTCAGGGAGTGCGAGCACTGGACGGAGGCCCTGAACGGGGCGTTCGGCGGTCCGGGCGGCGTCGACCCTTACCGGATGGTCCGGTTCCAGGAGGCGGGCGTCCGTACCCGCCACGTGCCGCTGATGCTGACGTCCTGGGGCCGGCGGTACCTGCGGTCGCGCCTAAGCGAGTACCTGAGCAACCTCGAAAGGCTCTACAGGGCGATCCTGAACAGCTCCGGCAGCAGGGTCATCGTCGACTCCTCAAAGTTCCCCTCTTACGGGTACACGCTGGGGATGGTGCCCAACGTAGAGATGTACGTGGTGCACCTTGTCCGGGACCCGCGGGCCGTCTCGTACTCGTGGCTGAAAAAGAAGCTACAGCCTGACAAAGAGGACGGCCTCGGGTACATGCACCGGTTCGACCCCGTCAAGAGTTCCTTGATGTGGGATGCCTGGAACCTCTTCACCGAGATGCTCTGGAGGCGCTCCACGAAACGGTACATGAGGGTGCGCTACGAGGATTTCGTCCGGAGGCCGCGGGAGACCGTCGAGCGCATCCTCGAGATGGTCGGGGAGCGGGCCCCGCGCCTCCCGTTCGCGGGGGAGAGAGAGGCCGAACTGGGCATCAGCCACACCATCTCGGGGAACCCGAACCGTTTCCGGACCGGAACGGTGGAACTCAGGCCGGACGACGAGTGGAAGGGCAGGATGAGGGTCCGGGACAAGGCGCTGGTCACGGCGTTGACCCTCCCCGTCATGCTCCGCCACAGATACCCCCCGGTCCTCCTCCCCCAACGACCTCGCCCATAGCCGCGCGCGATGGAAGAAGAAGGCTCCATGTGCACGCTGCCGGAGTGGAACCATCGGCGCGAAGCCGCCTTGCCATGACGGCTTCGACGCGACAACCCCATGATGCTCCGGCGAGGCCTTTGGTCTCGGTGGTCCTCCCGGTCTACCAGGGCGAGTCCCTCGTCCTGAGGGCGGTGGCGTCGGTGCTCGGCCAGAGTTACGAGACGCTGGAGCTGATCGTGGTGGACGACGGCTCGACCGACGGCACGCTGGAACGGCTGGAACGGGTGAAAGATCCCCGGCTGACGGTACTCACCGTGGAGAACCGGGGGGTGGCCCATGCCCGGAACTTGGGGATGTCCAGGTCCCGCGGGGAGTACCTGGCTTTTCTCGACGCCGACGACCTCTGGCATCCGGACTTCCTGAGCAGGGCCCTGACGACGGCGCGGCGCGATGGTGAGCCGTATTGTCTAGTCTACAGCTGGTACTATGCCGTGGACGACCGCGAGCGGCTGGTCAACCTGTCCCATCCCTTTAGCGTGAGCGGTATCATCTTCGGCGACGTGCTGCGCAACGAGGGGATCTTGCTGCCCAGCACGACCGTGATCCACCGCCGGGTGTACGAGACTCTGGGCGGCTTCCCGACCGACTGCTACCACGAGGATCGGGCGTTCTTTATCCGCGCCTGTCGCCGGTTCCCGGCTTTCCCGGTGGGGGAGCGGCTGGTAGTGTACCGGCAAACCCCCTCCGGGCGCGCCCGGTGTATCCTGAAAGACTTCGACGAGGCCCTGGCGGCGGAAATGTCCATCGTACGGTCCCTGGAGCCCGTCCTCGAACCCGAAGAGATCTCTACGCTCGAACGGTTCCAGATGCGGTTCTTGATGAACCGCTTCCTGATGTACAACCGTCTGCCGCACGCGAAACGGCTCTTCCCCCGCGTGGCCCCCGCCCTGCTGGCGAAGGACAGAAAGGGCGCCCTGGCCGTGCTCAGCATGAAGACAGGCATCGACTTGCTGTACCTGGCCCGGGTGGTGGTGCAATCCGTGACGAGGTACGGGCTACTGCCCTGGTGGCGCAGGCTCCGCAGGCCTTTTTACCCGCGGCTTGGAGGGCGCGAGGCCTCCGTGGCGGCTACCGCCGCGGGCGACGGGCTAGTTTGAACAGGGTCGCTGCCCGCTGCCGGACCGCGGTGAAGAGCATCCGCCCTATAAATCGGGCGTTCCCCACCGTGTAGCGGAAGAACAGGCGGCGGGGTTCCGTGAGGAGGCGGTACAGCCACTCGAAGCCCATGTCTCCGACCCACCGGGGGCAGCGGGACACCTTTCCGGACAAAAAGTCCAGGGTGGCCCCGATGCCGTAGAGGACGGGGACGTCCAACTCGTGGCGGTGCGCGTCGATCCAGAACTCCTGCAACGGCGTGCCGAAGCCTACGATCAGGACGTGCGGACGCGCCTGGTTGATGCGTTCGATCACGCCCCGCTCCAGCCGTGGGTCCCCCGCGATAAACCCATGGTGCCAACCCACAACGGTATGGTTGGGGATCCTCTCCTCGATCACCCGGACCGCCCTCTCGGCGACGCCGGGCTCCCCCCCCAGCAAGAACACCCCGATGCCGTCCTGGGCGAAGCTCTCCAGCATCTCCAGAAACCAGTCGGCCGCCGTCAGCCGGCGGGGGAGCCGCTGCCCGGTCATCCTCGCTGCTACCACGATGCCGGCTCCGTCGCAATACACTACGTCGCCTTTCGCCAGGATGGACTTCAACCCCGGCCGGTCCCTGGCAGTGTTGGCTACGTGTACGTTGAGGTAGAAGACGATGGACTGCCCGGCCTTGCGCGCTTCCAGTTTGACGCGCTCGAACAGGCTGGCCGGGTCCGGGAACCCTTCCACCCCTATCCCCTCGATCGTCGCGACGCCGGGGTAGGGTTGTGGAGATCTTCCCGCCGGCCTGTCGTCTCTCTCGTGCACCATGACCTAGCAACACGGATGCTAATGCGACGGCGGCGAAATTCAACCCCGGAACGTCCCGCACCGGCGGCGCACGCGTTTAGCCACGGCGCCACGTCGGTCGGGGATCGCGCTGTGCTGCGTGCGGTAGTGGGCCGGGCGAGGCTGTATACTGCCTCGCGGATGGTCATCGGAAAGCATCTTCGGGGAGCGCCGTGAAGAAGTGGAATTTCCACACCTTGCGCCGGCCCTTGAGCGTCCTCGCCCTGGTAGGGGCGGACGCCGCCGGGTTGCTCTTCGGGCTCGTCGCGGCGGCCTACCTTGTCAGGGGCGGAGTCTTCGTGCAGGACGTGCTGCTCTTCGCGCCAGTCTTGCTGGCGCTGTGGATCTCGATCTTCGCCGCCCACGACCTCTACGACCGTGCGCCTCGGAGGCGCAACGCCGGCGCCCTGCTCGGGGCGATCTTCTGGGGCGCGGGCATCCTCACGTTCGGCTCCATCGCCTACCCGCAGGTCAACTTCAAGCTCCCGGAGACCCTGCTGGCCGCGGTGCTGGTCCTCGTCGTATGCGGAGGTTTGCGGTCCCTCTACGAGCGGGCGATAGAGCGGGTCTACAGCCGGGGCCTGGGGCGCGCGCCGACCCTCCTGGTCGGGCCCGAGCAGTCGCGCCGGCGGGTGCGCGAGACGATGGAGACCCTCCCGAACGCCTACCGGTGCGTGGGAGAGCTGGGCCTCAACGATGGCGGCGTGGACCTCGCCCTCCTTCGTGAGAGGCTCGACCGTACCGGGGCTCGGGACGTGATCCTGACCGGCGCCGAGCAGCTCGGGGACGAGGAGCTCCTGAAGCTCCTGCGCTCCGTGCGGCTGCGCAAGGTGCAGATCAAGGTCGTGCCCGGGGCGGTGACCTTGATGGGCGCCAAGCCCGTGCTCTTCGAGGAGAACACAGCCCTGCCGCTCCTGGAGATCGGCTACCTCGAGCTCGACAACACCCAGAGGGCCCTCAAGCGCATGCTCGACGTGGTAGGCTCTTCTTTGGGGCTTCTGGTGCTCTCGCCGCTCTTGCTGGTGGTGGCCGCCCTGATCAAGTTGACCTCCCCCGGGCCGGTCTTCTTCAAGCAGAAGCGGGTCGGGGCCGACGAG
>JADDPV010000222.1 GCA_016781705.1 Rubrobacter sp. | reverse complement strand
GCTCGCCCTGCTCGGCGGTTACCAGATATACGCCTACCGGAGCGGGCTCTCGCCGCTGGAGGCGCTGGACCATTCGATGTTCTTTTTGTACGCCGGCCTCCTGGAGCCGCTCGTCTACGTAGCGCTCTTCATGGCGCGTCCGCTGGTGCTCTTCCCGACCAGCGTGCTCGCCGTCCTGGCCGGCTTCGTATTCGGCCCGGTCCTGGGCAGCGTCCTCGCGCTCGTGGGCGGCAACGCCTCGGCGAGCTTCGCCTACCTCTCGGGCCGCTACTTCGGCAAAGAGGACGTCTACCGCGGAAGACCGGAGGGCATGGTGCGACGCTTCGCGGAGCGGGCGCGCGCCAACGGCTTCGTGGCCGTGTTGACGGTGCAGCTCGCCTACCTGCCCTTCGACCTCGTGAACTACCTCGCGGGGTTCCTCCGGACCGGCCGGAAACCTTTCGCCCTGGCGACCTTGCTGGGCTCGCTACCCGGCACCGTCTCCTTCGCGCTGCTAGGGTCATCATTCGAGATGGACTTCACCTCCCCACACGGTGAGGCTCACCCCCCGGGCGCTCGTCGCCTCGACGGCCATCTTCGCCAGCATTATTATGTCGAGGTACGTCAAGCTACGTGAACAAAGAGGAATCGCTTCCGGGGCCGGACACGGTCGATCCCAAGCGCAGAGAGGAGAGAGTAAATGATCCGACGTTTGGTCCGCAGTCCCATCTCTTGGATAGCAGGCGCGTTGCTGGCGGCGGTGGTCCTGTATCTGGCGCTTGCGGTATTCGGCGTCCAGGCGCTGTTCATAGACAGAGAGGTCAACGAAACGTTCGATGTCCCGGAGAAGACGGAGCAATCAACGCCTCAAAGCAAATCTGCCAGGCCGTCAGGTTTGGCGATGGTTTCATCGGGGCGGTTCCACGGCGTCGTGCACGCGGGAACGGGCGACGCCATAGTCTACCGGCAGGAGGACGGATCGCACGTGCTGCGGCTAGAGAACCTAAACGTGGACAACGGCCCGGACCTGTACGTGTACGCTGTGGCCACCAATGACGCGAACGATTCCAGTACGGTCCTCGATGCAGGGTTCGTCAACGTCGGGAAGCTAAAAGGAAACCGGGGTGATCAGACCTACGAGTTGCCGGCGGGGTTCGACCCGGAGACGCACCGGGCGATCTCTATCTGGTGCCAGCGGTTCTCGGTCAACTTCGCCACGGCGCCCTTGCAACGCGCCTAACTTGGATGCAACATAAGGTACGGAAAAGTCGCGTATCGCGCAGGAAGGAGAGACCGTGGCCTACCAGCCCATAGAAAACTACGGAATCATCGGCGACATGCACAGCGTGGCCCTGGTGGGGATGGACGGCTCCATAGACTGGCTCTGCTTCCCGCACTTCGACTCCCCGAGCATCTTCGCCGCTATCCTCGACGGCGCGAAGGGTGGGCGCTTCAAGATAGCGCCCACCGCAAGCGGGGTGACCCGCAAGCAGATCTACTGGCCGGACACCAACGTCCTCATCACGCGCTTCTTCTCGCCCGAAGGTGTCGGAGAGGTGACCGACTACATGCCGGTAGGCTTCCCCAAGAACGGGCACGGTCGCCACCAACTCATCCGGCGCGTCACGGTGGTCCGTGGAGAGGTGACCTTCAGGGCGGAATGCTCTCCAGCCTTCGATTACGCTCGGGAGGAACACGAGACCGAGATCACCGCCGAAGGCGCGTGTTTCCACTCAGCCCACCTCAACCTGGAACTGGCCACGCGCGTTCCCCTCGAGCAACACGGTGCCGGGGTAGCGGCCGAGTTCACCTTGGGGGAGGAAGAGACGGCGGTGTTCGCGCTCCGGGAGGTGGAGACGGGAGCCGGTTGCGACGTTTCGTTCTCCGAGAAAGAGGAGACGGTTCTCTTCGAGCAGACCGTCGGGTACTGGCGCCGCTGGC
Source organism: Rubrobacter sp. (assembly GCA_016781705.1). Classification (GTDB taxonomy): domain Bacteria; phylum Actinomycetota; class Rubrobacteria; order Rubrobacterales; family Rubrobacteraceae; genus Rubrobacter_F. The sequence goes on along the minus strand of JADDPV010000222.1, from coordinate 7,164 downwards.
TCTCGCAGTGCACCTACAGGGGCCGCTGGCGCGAGGAAGTCTATCGTTCGGCGCTGGCGTTGAAGCTGCTCACGTTCGAGCCGACGGGGGCGATCGTCGCGGCCCCTACTTGCAGCCTGCCGGAGGGGGTGGGCGGCGAGCGCAACTGGGATTACAGGTACACCTGGATCCGGGACGCCGCCTTCACCCTCTACGGCCTCTTGCGCATCGGGTTCACCGAGGAGGCCGAAGCGTTCATGCGCTGGCTGGAAGCACGCTGCCAAAACGCCAACCCGGACGGCTCGCTGCAGTTGATGTACGGAATAGACGGGCGTAGCGACCTCACCGAGGAGACCCTGGACCACCTAGAGGGCTACCGTGGCTCGCGCCCGGTCCGCATCGGCAACGGCGCCTACGACCAGCTCCAGCTCGACATCTACGGCGAGCTGATGGACGCCGTCTACCTCTACAACAAGTACGGGTCCCCAATCTCCTACGACCTGTGGACCCACCTGCGCGAGTTGATCAACTGGGTCTGCGACAACTGGCGGCGCGACGACGAGGGGATCTGGGAGGTGCGCGGCGGCCGCCGGCACTTCGTGTACTCGCGGCTCATGTGCTGGGTCGCCGTGGACCGGGGCCTGCGCCTTGCCACCAAGCGATCTTTCCCGGCCGACAGCGAGCGCTGGCTGAGGGTGCGCGACCGGATCTACGAAGACATCATGAAACGGGGATGGAGCCCCGAGCGCAAGGCCTTCGTACAGGCCTACGGCGAGGACACTTTGGACGCCTCTAACCTCATCATGCCGCTCGTCTTCTTCCTCTCCCCCAACGACCCCAGGATGCTGAGTACGCTCGATGCCATCAACCGTTCACCCAGGGACGGCGGGCTCGTCTCTAACAGCCTCGTCTACCGCTACGACGTGGAGAAGTCTTCGGACGGCCTCACGGGTGACGAGGGAACGTTCAGCCTGTGCACGTTCTGGCTCGTCGAGGCGCTGACGCGGGCCGGACGGGTAGACGAGGCCCGGTTTATCTTCGAGCAGATGCTCGGCTACGCCAATCACCTGGGGCTCTACGCCGAGGAGATCGGTCACAGCGGCGAGGCTTTGGGGAACTTCCCCCAGGCGTTCACGCACCTGACCCTCATCAGCGCCGCCTTCAACCTCGACCGGGCGCTCGGAAAGCGCGGCTAGAGAAGGAGAATTCGTGACGGGAGAGAGGAACGAGTAAGGCGTTATGGGCCTCGGACGCATGGGCTAAAACCTCGCCCGACAGGCCCTCGATAAAGGGCTTCGCATGGTCGGCTTCACACGCCACCGCGGAGTCCCGCAAGACTTGATCGAGGAGCGTCGCGAAGGGCATATCGGGGGCTTCCCCCGCGAGCAGTAGCTCGAAAGCAGAAAGGAGTTTCCTCTGATGAAGCAGCACTACGACGCCGTCGTGATCGGCTCCGGCCAGGGCGGGAACCCACTGGCCGGAGCCCTCGCCGGCTCCGGACGCAAAACGGCGGTAATAGAGCGCGAGCACGTCGGCGGCACCTGCGTCAACGAGGGCTGCACCCCAACCAAGACCATGGTGGCCAGCGCGAAGGTGGCCTACCTCGACCGGCGTTCGGCCGACTACGGCGTCCAGAACGGCCCGGTGAGCGTGGACATGATGGAGGTGCGACGACGCAAGCGAGACATCGTGGAGAGCTTCCGCGCCGGTAGCGAGCAGCGCCTCGAGTACACCGAGAACCTGGACCTCCTCCGGGGCGAGGCCCGCTTCACCGGCCCGAAAGAGTTGGAGGTCCGGCTCGGCGGCGGGGAGACGGTCCAACTGACCGCGGAGAACGTCTTCATCAACGTCGGCGCCCGGCCCGGCGGGGCACCTGTGGACGGCCTCGACGCGGTTCCGACGCTAGATTCGACGACCGTTATGGAGCTGGAGGAGGTCCCGCAGCGTCTGCTGGTGCTCGGCGGCGGCTACGTCGGCCTGGAGTTCGCCCAGATGTTCCGGCGCTTCGGCAGCGAGGTCACGGTCGTGCAGCGCGGCCCGCAGCTCCTCTCGCGCGAGGACGCGGATGTAGCCGAGGCGGTGGCGGAGATCCTGCGCCAAGACGGCATCGAGGTGCTGTTGAGGACTGAGGCACAGAGCGTGCGGCAGGACGAGAGCGGCGGGATCCAGCTCACCGTCAGCGGACCCGACGGGGAGCGCGCTCTCTCCGGCTCGCACCTGCTGGTGGCCGCCGGTCGGCCGCCCAACACGGACCTGCTGAACCTGGAAGCGGCCGGTGTCGAGACGGACGAGCGCGGTCAAGTGAAGGTGAACGAGAGGCTGGAGACGAACGTCGAGGGCGTCTACGCCCTCGGCGACGTGAAGGGCGGCCCGGCCTTCACCCACGTCTCCTACGACGACTACCGGATCATCGAGGCCAACCTGCTAAACGGCGGCGACGCATCCATCGCCGACCGCCTGGTGCCCTACACGGTCTTTATAGACCCGCAGCTCGGGCGGGTGGGGCTGAGCGAGACGGAGGCCCGGGAGAGGGGGCACGACATCCGGGTCGCCAAGATGCCGATGAGCTACGTGGCGCGGGCGCTGGAGACGGATGAGAGCCGGGGCATGATGAAGGCCGTGGTGGATGCTGGGACGGGCGAGATCCTGGGCTGCGCGGTGCTCGGGATCGAGGGCGGCGAGATCATGGCGATGATCCAGATAGCCATGATGGGGAAGCTGCCCTACACGGCACTCCGCGACGGTATGTTCGCCCATCCCACCCTCGCCGAGTCGCTCAACTCCTTGTTCGCGACGGTGGAAGGATAACGGCCGTGATCGGCGAGAACCCATCGCCGGCGGAAGGGGCCGCTGCGTGAGGCTGCTCTCCGTCAACGTCTCGCCTCCCAGAGAGGTCGCGCGCGGCCGCAAAACGGTGATGACGGGTATATTCAAGGAGCCGGTCGCGGGCCGGGTCGTGCTGCGAAAGCTGAACCTCGACGGAGACGGGCAGGCCGACCTCGTAAATCACGGGGGTGTACATCGGGCGGTCTACGCCTACCCGATCGAGAACTACGACCATTGGCGGCGCGAGCTAGGTCGGCACGACTTCGGCTTTGGCCAGTTCGGAGAGAACTTCACCGTCGAGGGGATGACGGAGGATGCCGTGTGCATCGGCGACGTCTTCCGAGTGGGCGGGGCGCTGATGGAAGTCTCCCAGCCACGCCCGCCGTGCTTCAAGCTCGGCATCAAGATGGACATGCCTGGATTCCCCAAACTGTTCCTCGCGAGCGGCCGGGTTGGGTTCTACATGCGCGTCCTGGAGCAGGGCGAGGTTGGCGCGGGAGACGAGATCGAGCTCGTCGGGCGCGATCCGGAGCGGATGGCGGTACGCGAAGCGAGCCACCTACTCTTCTTCGACCAGGAGAACCTGGAGGACGCCAGACGGGCGCTGCGCGTCCGGGCGCTCTCGCCCGGGTGGCGCGCCTGGTTCGAGGAGCGCCTGATCGAGGCCAGCACCACCGACGAGCGCGGGACATCAACGACGAAACGTGGAGAGGAGCAGGGTTGACGACCAGCCTGCGCGCCGGGGACGTCTTCCCCGACTTCGAGCTGCCGGATCACCTCAAGAAGCCGCGCCGTCTCTCCGGATACACAAAACCGAGCCCGCTGGACGAAAAGCTAGGTTTCGACGATGGCTACCCGCTCATCCTGGTCTTCGGCCGCGGCTTCTTCTGCCCGAGGGATCAGGAGCAGATGCGCCAACTCGTACGGTTTCAGTCCGAGCTGGCAGTCAACTACTGCAAGCTCGTGACGGTCAGCGCCGACCCCCCGATGGTCGGCGCCGCCTTCCGCGCGGGCCTGGGCGCGGGGTGGCCGTTCCTGTCGGACGAACGGCGGGAGGTCATTCGACGCATAGACATACTCGACGAGACCGAGGGCGAGTACGCTCACACCGCCCAACCCTACACGTTCGTGCTGATGCCCGACCTGACGATACACAAAGTCTACGACGGCTGGTTCTTCGTCGGCCGCCCGACGCTCGAAGAACTGCGACAGGACCTGCGCCGGATCATGGAAACCCGGAAAGATTACCGCTACGAGGCGTGGAACAAGCCGGAGGTCAAGAGCATTCGCATCCCCCAGCAGGAGTGGGCCGACGGAGCGCCGCCGGCCGGCGCGAACGGGTTGCCGGTGAGCCGGGGCGAGGTACGGTCCTTCGACGTGGAGGCGGGCGTGGGTAAGCTCTCCGACCACGCCACGGGCGAGGACGTATTCTTCAGCTTCACAGCCATCCCCGGCGAGGGATACCGTACCCTGAAGCCGGGCACGCCGGTGAGGTTCGAGATCGTGAAGGGCAAGACCGGCCCGACGGCCCGTAACGTCCAGAGAGACGAGAAGTCCGGATGAGAGCGGTAGCCTTGTTCCCCGGCAAGCCGGACAGCATGCACCTGACCGACCTGCCGGAACCGGACGTCGAGGATGCCCCAGGCGGACGCGGGGTGCTCGTCGAGGTGCTGCGCGTCGGGGTGGACGGGACGGACGAGAAGATCACCGACGCCGGACGGCGCCGCCCCGGAGGGCTGCGACTTCCTGGTGACGGGCCACGAGTCGCTCGGGCGCGTGCTGGAGGTCGGGCCGAACGTGCGGACCTCGAACCCGGCGATTACGTGACGGCGATCGTCCGCAGGCCCGGCGGCAACGTCTACGACCGGATCGGGACCTCGGACATGACCACCGACGAGACTTACCAACGCTCTCGGTCGAGACCGAGGGCGACGAGACGCGGTGGCTGATCGACTGCCGGACGTACGATCCGAACGAGTACCCCATCGTAGCTCGGAGGGGCGAGGTGGAGGTCTGGGAGATCCGCAACGAGGAGCGCAGCATGCCCCACCCCATGCACCTGCACTCCTTTCGGTTTCGCGTCCTGGGCAGGACGGACAGCTCCGAGCAGGTCTCGCGCCTCGCGGTGGACGGGCGAGGCCGAACCGTCGCGGATCTGGGCTGGAAGGACACCGTGCTCGTGTGGCCCGGGGAGATCGTCAGGATCGCCGTGGACTTCTCCCACGGATTCGAGGGCCAGCAGCTCTACCTCTTCCACTGCCACATCCTCGAGCACGAAGACTCGGGCATGATGGTTAACGTCAAAGTGGGCGAGCCGTGAGCGCCAGCCTTCGACGCCTCGCCGCGAAGCTCTTCCCGGGGCCACGTCGTGTTATTCTCGGAGAGGACTCCGCACAGTGGACGAAGACGGTTCAAGAAGCTGATAAGAATGAACTGGCTATATTGGGCGCGCTCTGGGCGACGGGGGCGTTCGCCTCCCAGGAGGCTCGGCACGAAGAGATCGTGGAGAAGCGCGCGCGGGTGATGCCCTTCGACCCGGAGGAGACGACCCACGTCTTCCGGAATACGCAGACCGCAGGGATGGAGGAGGTGGTGGCCGGAGGGCGGACGAGCGCCGCGGGAGGTGCCGCCTCTGGGCTTGGGCGGCTCCGGCGGCAGTAGCGGCCAGATGGCTTTCAGGAGGTCCTCGCCAACCCGGGTGTTCGCTGGCATCATCACTTACCGCCTTCTCGGCGGGCAGAGAAGCGATCTACTGGGTACGCACCGTGTCTCACTGGAAGCTCCGTACCGTGCGGCTGGCCGCGCCGAGCGAGCAGGGCGGTGACCAGGAGAAGGGAGCCCGCCGCGGCGAACATCACCCTCAGGTCCAGCTCGCTGAGGACGCCCATCAGCGCGTACGAGAGCGGATCGACGGCGACCACGGCGAACATCATCAGGCTCATCACACGCCCGTGTAAAGAAGGCTTCGTCCGCTCCTGAAGCCAGGCCATGAGCACCACGCCCAGGTAACCCGCGCCAACGCCCATTCCCAAAACCAGCGCGGTTGCCAGCAACAGGCTCGAGACAAAGCCAAGGGTCCCCAAGCCCAAACCGAGCGCGGCCGTCCCCACGATGAGGTCCACCCTCCGCCGTCCCATCCGGACGAGCGAGCCCGCCAAGATGAGCCCGATCAGCGACCCGGCGCCGAACGCCGAGAGGAGGACCCCGAAGGCCTCCGCGCCCCCGAGGCGCGTCTCGGCCAGCATGGCGCCGCCCACGCGCAGCGGCCCGCTCGTGGAGAAGCTGAGCAACGCGAGCGCGAACAGCATCGTGCGCAGCAACGGATCGCGCCACGCGTAACGGATGCCCTCCACTATCCCCGCCACCGGTCCCCGGGACGCCCCCGGGGACCTTTCCGAGCCCGCGAGTTCGTGTAGCTCTTGCCGAGGAGCCTCCTCAAAGGGCGCTTTTACTCCCGAAGTTGCCTTTGCCGCGTGCCGCGTGCCGCTCGCCACCAGGGCGAACAGGACCGCCGCGGCGGCGAACATCAGGGCGTTGACGCCGAAGACGGTCCCTAACCCGAACAGCGCCACCACGGAGGCGGCGAGGACCGGTCCGGCCGTTTCGCTCGCCTGCTGCGCCCCCAACACCAGGGTGTTCCCCGCACCCAAGAGGGTCTTATCCTCAAGGATTGCGGGCACCGTCGAGAGCGACGCCGGGTAGTAGAGGGCGTTGAGGACACCCAGAGCACCGGCGAGCGCGTACAGCGGCCATAAGCTCGAGACCCCCAGGAAGGCGATCAGGGCCAACGCTAAAGCGAGGAGGGTGCGCCCGGCGCCGCACAAGAAGAGGACCCTCGCGGGCGAGAACCTGTCGCTAACCCACCCCCCAAGGGGCATCAGCAGCGCTCCGGGTACGGCGGCGACCGCCAAGACCGAGCCGAGCGCGAAGCCGGGTTCGGCCACCCGCAGCGCAAGGAGGGTCACGCCCACCAGGAGCATCTGGTCCGCGAAGACCGCGATGCCCTCCCCGACGAAAAGCCGGCGAAACCCGGGTAGCCGTATGGGTTGCACCATGGTCATGGTGCGTACGTGCTTCAACATTTTCTTCTCCTAGCAAGTAGTTGGCGACGTTCCGTGGCCGCCCGCTCGTGGCCCAAACTCTCAGCTGGCGCGTTCGCCGCCGTCGACGCGTGCCGCTCTCTCGAAGGCCCGGAAGCCGATCTTCGCGTGCGAGCCGTCGCAGACCGGCTTGTTCCGCGAGGCGCCGCAGCGGCACAGCAAGATGGCCTTGCGTCGAAGGGGGAACTCGCCCCCCTCGGCGTCGGTCACCAGCACCGGTCCCCTCACCACGAGCGGCCCGCCATCGATGACGCTGATC
>JADDPV010000049.1:1984-9125 GCA_016781705.1 Rubrobacter sp. | reverse complement strand
GATGAGATCGGAGGTCCGCCTTTGCGCTCGGATCACCGCCGGTTTGTAGTTACTCGCGGGGAAAGCCACTTGCAGGGAGAGGGATATGGAGAACAAGCTCCAGAGGCGGTCCCGAGGTTCCCATAACGATGAGCTCCCTCCGGTCACCTGGACGGACAGGCCTCTCTCCCCCGCCGGCCACATCGCGAACGATCAGGATGCGAGAGGATTCATGAAGCTACGGGCAGAGGCATCGTCGAGGTAGCTCGGGCGCTCAGAGGCCCGTCTGGAGCTTACAGAGCGAGCGGGGTCTTCTGTCCGCGGAGAACGCGCCAGCTGCTAGAGGAGCTGGAGGCGGAGCACGCCGAACGCCGGCGTGACCTACCCGATCCCGATGGTAGACCGGTCGCCGGGCTCGTACCAGCACGTCCTCAGCTGGCTGTGGTACCGGAACGTCGAGGAGGGCCCGGACTTGGACGACCTCATGACCGACAAAGACGGCTCGCGGCGCGAGGTATCCCTCGGGCCCGGAGCCGTGCGGGAGCGTCACGTCGAGAGGCTGCGCGAGGACGCCGCATCTGTGCCGCCGCCGCCGCTCGTCGAGGTAGTGCTGGGGACAGCCGAACCGTACTTGCAGGTCGTCTTCGACATCGAGGCGCCCCACATGGCTTTCGGGCGGGTGCCCCTGATCGGAGACGCCGCTTTCGCCGCCCGCCCCCATGCCGCCGCCGGTTCCGCAAAAGCCGCCGAGGACGCCTTCAAGCTTGGCGGAGCGATCAAAGGGGCGAACGGCGATGTGCTCGCCGCGCTGAAGGAGTGGGAGCCCGGCCAGCTCGCGCTTGGCCGTAGCGTCTTGGCCCGCACGCGCGAGGCAGGCACGCCCAGTTCGAGGGTATGTGGAGAGTCGGCGACCCGCTGCCCTTCGGACTCTACGAGACCGGGGACAACGAGATGACGTAGAGTGCGCTTAGCAGGTTAGCCTTGTTCCCGCTGACAGCACCGCCGAGTGGTTCGACCTAAGTACGATAATCAGGTGCGACTTGGTTGCCAGGCATTCTTGGTCTGGGAAGCTACCAGATGACCTCACACGTCAGATACTCACTCAACAGTAGCCGCACGGTCATCGGGCCCGAGTGAGAGACCAAATACCTGTAACGCTCAGGTTGGACGACCTGCCAGCCGCCGTCGAGGATGACCTCTGAGTTCACGACCGCCGCACGGAGAAATGCTCTGCTTCCGATCTCAGGCAAGATATGTTCGACGGGCGGAGTCTCAAACGCTGCCCGGCGATCCGAGGACATCGCGCAGCGGGGGATGATCGAAAGAAACTCTGGCTTCCCGAGCTGCGGCTCACTGCATTCGTAGGCGGCGTGACCCCGTGCCAACTTTAGGACGACATCCTGGAATCGAGCTGCATCAGGCTCCCACTACCGTGCCGTAGACCGTGATCCAATGGTGCGCGCCTTCGGGGTCTATGACCTGCATGGAGACTTCCCCGCGGTTCGTGAGGTTGCTTCCACTTCAGACGGCCTTTTTGGTATTGAGGTGGATGTGCGTCCCGTCCGTGCCCCACCACAGCGGGGTGAGCCGCGCCTTCCCCTTAGAGTCGTAGGTTGCCACGGTGGGGGTGATAGGGCCCCTCGATGAGGCGGCGGTGGAAGGGGTCGAGGTCGGAGACGGTGGGAATCCGGATCCGCTTTCCGACGGTGAACGAGTCCTCGTTACCCGGCAGGATGATGTCCGTAACTTCCGCCATACCCCTCTTTCCTCCTCCATTAGAAATGATTTCCATCCTACTATGTGGGGGTAACGGGGCCGAAGAGCCGGTAGGGAATGGAGCCGGTGAGCCTATCGGTCGGGGGAGATGGAAAGGTTGCCCTCGTTATGGGGGGCGATCCCGAGCCTGAATGCCGTGTGCTCAGACGGTCTCCGGGAGGCGGGGCTGGCGGCTCAGGTGCGCTCGTCCGGCTGGGCTCTGACGCACCCTCGGGCCACGGCTTCTTCGAGGATTTCTGGATCAACCGGCGAGGACTCGGACGCTGTGATCCGGCGTCTCTTCGCCCTCGCCGCCAGCTTGCTGGACCTGCCGCGTGAGTTACCGGCGCGATACGTCTGCGTTACGCACTTGCTGGTGCTGTACGTCTTCCCGACCTCCCCCGACCGTGAGCTTCCGCGGCCCTTCCAGGGAAGTTACGCACCCGAGATAGCCTTAACCCCGGTGCCGGGCGCGGGACGGCTACCCTTCCATCCCGACTCGGGAGACAGTACAGTACCATTCACGTACCGTAGACGCAGGAGGGGGCGATAGAGAAGACCGGTTAAACGGCCGATGAGGAGTGGGTGAGCGATGAGCGAGGCTCACGGAAGGCCGGCAGAGGAGAAGCGAAAAACAAGCGCCAGAACTCCCCGGGAGCGTAGATGCTCCGTCGGGGAGTTGACGAGGAGGACGTTCATCGAGTAGTTCGGCGGGTGCGTCCCGGCCTTCGGGCGGTCGTGAGGGCGGCGACAAATCCCGGCGGTGACGCCGGGGACAAAGCGCCGTTTCCCAGGTCCGAGCGGTATCAGCAAGGCTTCTTCTCGCCATGCTTCGTGGTCTCCAATACGAGAATGATGTTGCCACGGGGCTCCGGCTCCGGGCGCGAGGAGGTGCTTTTTATGTGCGGGATCGTGGGTTACGTGGGCGGAGAGCGGTGCGTCGAGGTCCTGATGGAGGGTCTCAAGAACCTCGAGTACCGGGGCTACGACTCGGCGGGGCTCGCCGTCGCTTCGCCCGGCGGCATCGAGACGGCCCGGGAGGTCGGCCCCCTGAACAACCTTGCCGGGACCTTGAAAGGACGCGACCGGGACTTCTTCAGCGTGAGGGCCGGGGTCGGGCACACGCGCTGGGCGACGCACGGGCGCCCGAGCGAGGCCAACGCCCACCCCCACAAGGGAGGCGGTGCCGGGGGGCCGGAGGTCGCGGTGGTGCACAACGGCATCATCGAGAACCACGGGGAGCTGCGGCGGGAGCTGCGGGGGCGCGGTATCGAGTTTAACTCCGAGACGGACACGGAAGTCATAGCGCACCTTTTGGCCGAGAGGGTCGCGTCCGGGGAGTCGCTCAAGGAGGCGTTGGTCGGCGCTTTGAAGCGCCTTCAGGGGTCGTTCGCGGTGGCGGCGATGAGCGCGGCGGAGCCGGAGACCATCGTGGCGGCGCGCAACCAGAGCCCGCTGGTCGTGGGGTTGGGGGAGGGCGAGAACTTCCTGGCGAGCGCGGTGCAGGCTTTGCTCGGCTACACGCGGAGGTTCCTCTTCGTAGAGAACGGCGAGGTCGTGGAGATCACGGGCTCTTCGGTCGGGCTCTCCACGCTGGAGGGCGAGCCCGTGCAGAGGGAGACCTTCGAGGTCGACTGGGGCGCGGAGGCTGTAGAGCTCGGCGGCTACGAGGACTTCATGCTCAAGGAGATCCACGAACAGCCCGCCGCCCTGGGGGCCACCCTCGCCGGGAGGCTGATGGACGACGGCTGCGCGGACCTCTCCGACCTGGATCTCAACCTCTCCGACGTGCGGCGCGTGGTCGTCGTCGCCTGCGGCACGGCCTACCACGCGGGCCTGCTGGGGAAGCAGGCCATCGAGCGCCTCGCGAGGGTGCCCGTCGAGGTCACCGTGGCGAGCGAGTACCGCTACGCCGATCCGGTGGGCGACGAGGACACCCTCGTCGTGGCCATAAGCCAGAGTGGGGAGACGACCGACACGTTGGCGGCGGTAGGCGCGGCGCGCGGCTTCGGCGGGCGCGTGCTCGCGGTGACCAACACTCAGGGGTCGCTCATCACACGCGAGGCCGACGCGGTGCTGCTGACCAAGGCCGGCCCCGAGGTCGGCGTCGCGGCGACCAAGACGTTCGTGACGCAGGTCGCGGCGATGCACCTCCTCGCGCTCGCGCTCGCGGAGGCCAGGGGGGCGCGGCCGGTCGAGGAGTTGCGTGAGGTCGGTCGCGCCTTGCGCCTCGCGCCCGAGAAGGTCGAGGAGGCGATAGGGCTCGCGGAGGAGCGGGCGGGAGAGGCCGCCGAGGTCTTTGAGGAAGCGCGGTGCTCGCTGTTCCTGGGCCGCGGAGCGGCGTTCCCGGTGGCGCTGGAGGGGGCATTGAAGCTCAAGGAGATCTCCTACCTCCCCTCCGAGGGTTACCCGGCCGGTGAGATGAAGCACGGCCCCATCGCCCTCGTGGATGGGCGTTGCCCCATGGTCGCCGTGCTGGGCGAGGGGGTTTTGCGCGAGAAGACCCTCTCCAACGTCGAGGAGACGGTGGCGCGCGGGGCGCGCGTGATCTCCGTCGCCCGCGAGGACGACGCCGTCGCTGCAGCGATCGCCGAGGTCGTGCTGCCCGTGCCGAAGGCCCCGGAGGTCTTGAGTCCTTTCGTCGCGGCCGTGCCTTTGCAGCTGCTCGCCTACCGCGTCGCCAAGGCGCGCGGTCTGAACGTGGACAAGCCGCGCAACCTCGCCAAGAGCGTGACGGTGGAGTAGACCGCTGGTACGTCAGGTCTGAAAGCCGCCAAGGGAGGTGGCGTGTCGTTCGAGACGAACCTGATCCTGTTCCTCGCCGCCTCGCTGGTGGTCATCGTAGCGCCGGGGCCGGACAACATCCTCGTGCTGACGCGCGGCGTGACCCTGGGGCGTGGGGCGGCTCTGGTCTCGGCGACGGGCGCGAGTGTCGGCCTGGTCTGCCACTCCCTTTTCGCCGCGGTGGGGCTCTCGGCGATCCTCGCGCAGTCCGCCGCGGCTTTTGCGGTGGTCAAGTACGCCGGGGCGGCGTACCTCGTCTACTTCGGCGTCCGGGCGCTCCTGAGCAAGGAAAGATTAGCTTTCTCGGATGCGCCGCCGATGGGGTTCGGTAGCGTCTTCGTTCAGGCCGTGGCCTCGAACGTCTTGAACCCCAAGATAGCCGTCTTCTTTCTGGCGTACCTCCCGCAGTTCGCGGACCCCGCGGCGGGCGGCGTCGCCCCACAGCTGCTGGCGCTCGGGCTCCTCTTCGCGCTGCTCACCTGGGTGATCTTCAGCGCCATCGCTCTCTTCTCGGGTATCTTTGGCGGGTGGCTGAGGAGCCGTCCGAAGCTCGCGAGCGGCCTGGGTTGGCTCACCGGGGGCATCCTCGTCGCCCTCGGTCTCCGCCTCGCTCTCTCCGAGCGCCGGTAGGTTACCGGATCACCTCCAGGGCCGCGGGTTCGATGCGGAAGCTCAACGGGAGGCGGCCCCAGACCTCGCCGTCGAGTTGGACGGGGACGTAGGCGCCGGGGCTCTTCGCCCGGAGCTCCCCGGCCGCGAACGAGCGCATGGAGCGGTCCAGCGGTCTCTTGGCGAGGATGCTCGTCAACACGTCCGCGCGCAGGAGGCGGCTGACCTGATCCACGAGCACGACCTCGAAGTTACCGGTAGTCAGCGAAGCCGCGTCGGCGGTGCGGAAGTCGCCGCCGTAGAACTGGCCGTTGGCGATGATGGCGAACTGCGTGACGTAGGTGGTGTCGCCGTGCACGATGTGCAGCGTCGGCAAGTCGCCCTGTAGGTACACCTTCAACGCCGCCAGAGGGAAGGCGAGTGCCTTCAGATATCTCTTGAGGCGCGGCGTCACCTCGTTGACGACGTGGGCGTCGAAGCCGATCCCGGCCATGCACGCGAAACGGCGCTCCCTGCCCCAGTGGTCCGTCGCGACCCCTATGTCTATCCGGCCCGGCGTGCCCGAGACGATGCGCTCGCACGCCTCATCCGGCTTGAGGGGTAGCCCCAGCTCGCGCGCCAGGACGTTCGCCGTCCCCAGCGGGATGATCCCCAACGTCGCCCCTTCCGAGAGCCCGTTGACGACCTCGTTCACCGTCCCGTCGCCGCCGGCGGCGATCACGAGCTTGTCACCGGCCAGGTTCGCGAGCTGCGTCGCGTGGTCCGGGCGCTCCGTGTTCCAGACCTCGACCTCGCCGATCCCGCCGGAGCTCAGCGTCTTCGCGTAGCGCTTCAGGCGCTCTCTGTCGCCCGCGCGTCCAGAGTTCGGGTTGCCTATGATCACCGCATCCACCCCCATATCATATGCTCTTTTGCGGGGGGCGACCCGAGGGGTGGTTCGAAAGGCGTCTCTGACGTAAGATGCACGCGTGGAAGAGGGGACCGAAGGGCGGCTGAAGGGCTTCGTGGTGCCCGGCGTGGGGGTAGACGTCGTGGACTGCGAGCGGATGAAGTTCGCCCTGGAGAGGACGCCGAGGATACGGCGACGCCTGTTCACGGAGCGCGAGATAGCCTACTGCGAGAAGTACCGCTTCTACGAGCGCCACTATGCGGGGCGCTGGGCCGCGAAAGAGGCCGTGTGCAAGGCCCTGGGCTGCGGCCTGATCCAGTGGAACGGCGTCGAAATCGCGCGCAAGCCCCGCCAGGCGCCCACCGCGCGCATCTTCGGCAAGATCGAACGCTTCGCAGAGCTGGTCGGCGTCCGCCCGGAGTGGCTGCACATCTCCATCACCCACTCCGAGCTCTCCGCCGTGGCCGTGTGCGTCATTCGTAAAGATTCCATGAGGGAGGACGTCTGAAGCTCTACACCGCCGACGAGATGACCCGCGCCGACAGAGGCGCCCAGGCTCTGGGCATCCCCGGTGGTGTCCTCATGGAGCGGGCCTCCGCCGCGATGGCCCGCGTCGCCCTCGAACGCTTCGAGACGCCGCGCCGCGCGTTCGTCGCCTGTGGCGGTGGCAACAACGGCGGCGACGGTTTCGTCATCGCCCGCGAGCTCCACCGCGCCGGTACGGACGACGTCGCCGTCCTCGCGACGAAGGACGAGTACGAAGGGGACCCGAAGACGAACCTGGGCATCTTGAAGAACCTGGACGGCGTCCGCCTCGTGGACCGCGCCGCGTTCGAGGGGGAGCTAGCGTGTGCGGACCTCGTCGTGGACGCGCTCTTGGGCACCGGCTTCTCGGGCGAGGTGCGCGAGGACGTCGCGAACCTCATCGAGCAGATCAACGCGACCGAAGCCCCGGTCCTGGCGGTTGACGTGCCCTCCGGCGTGGACGGCTCTACGGGCGAGGTCGCGGGCGCGGCGGTGCGCGCCGACCTGACGGTGTGCGCCCACGCGGCGAAGGTCTGGTGCGTCGTCTCGCCTGGCGCCGACTACGCCGGCGAGGTCGCAGTCGTGGACATCGGCATCCCG
>JADDPV010000049.1:0-1911 GCA_016781705.1 Rubrobacter sp. | reverse complement strand
GCGCGCACGCCGCCCACAAGTACTCGGCCGGATCCCTGCTCATCGTGGCTGGCTCCGCCGCGACGACCGGCGCGACCGTCATGGTCACCAGAGGTGCACAGCGGGCGGGCTGCGGCATCGTCTTCGTCGTGACCGCCGAGGATGCCGCCGCGCGCGTGGACGCCCTCGTCACGGAGGCGCTCGTCTCCGGCGCACCCGAGGACGAGGACGGCCTCATGACCGCCGACGCGGTGGAGCACATCCTGCAGACGGCCGAAAAGGCGTCTGCGATCGTGGTCGGGCCGGCGGCGGGGGTCGGGGAGGGGGGACGTCAACTCGTCGAGGGTATCCTGACGGGCACCGACCTGCCCATCTTGTTGGACGCCGATGCGATCACCAACCTCCCCGGCCCGGAGGCGCTCGCCGGGAGGGACGGCCCGACGGTGATCACACCACATGCCGGGGAGTTGGGGCGGCTGCTCGGGACGGGGGCGAAGGAGATCTCGGCCGAGCGGCTCAATTCGGCGCGGCGGGCCGCCGGGGAGGGCGGTGCCTGCGTGCTGCTAAAGGGGGACGACACGCTAGTGGTCGATGGGGAGAGGTTCTCGGTCAACTCCACCGGGACGCCGGCACTCGCCACCGCCGGGACGGGGGACGTGCTCTCCGGTGTGATCGGGGCTTTGCTCTCGCGCGGCATGACGCCCTTCGACGCCGCCCGCGCCGGGGCCTGGGCGCACGGCCGCGCCGCGCAGATGTGGTTGGAAGTGAGCGGTTGGCCCCTCGAGAGCATGGCCGCGACCGACCTGCCACCATACCTGCCGCGCGCCTTCGCGGAGGTGTTGTAGCCGCCCTGCTCTTCACGCCGACCGCGAACGGACCTGCGTTCCGCGGGCCGCGGCCAGCGCCGGTTGCCGGATTCACTCCGGGCGGTTGCGAGACGCCTAACCGATTTCGAATGGCGTCGTCACGCCCTAATAGCCCAGGTGCATCGTCATGCCTTCGGCGGTGTGGTCGAAGTTGTGGCAGTGGTCCATCAGAAGCCGAGGTTGTCCGCCCGGAAGACGACCTCGTAGCTCTCGCCGGGCGCGACGTTGAGGGTGTAGGCCCACCAGGGGCTGCCGGTGACGGGTCGTCCGTTGCGCGAGAGGACGAGCAGGTGGTGGATACGCAGGTGCATAGGATGGTCCATGAAGCTGCGGTTGACGAACGTCGGCTTCACGAGGTCGCCTTCACGGACCATCAGCACGGCGTGTCTGGAAACACTCGCCGTTGATCGTCCACAGCATGTAGAAGAGCCCGTCGTAGAAGCCGGGGCGGTTGTCGAGGACCACATCGAACTCCCGGTCGAAGTCGCTCTCCGCGCCGAACAGGGTGGGCTCGGGGGCATCGTATTCCGAGGGGTCGAATCTCGGGGCCGGGTTCGACTTTCGAGACTTCGCCGTGTCGCCGTCGTAGCCGAAGAGGATGCCCGGCTTCGAGTCGCCGTCGAGACCGAGCGCGACCGGTCTTTCGCGCATGGTGAACGTGACGTCGTAGCGTCCGCCACCGGTCACCAGCAGCTTTTCGTTCCTGATAGCGTCTGGCCGGATCGTCCCAGACCTCGGCGCTCGCGTAAGCTAGAAGAATGGCGAGTTTTGCAGCCCCTCACCAGAGGATACGGGGCTGTTTACAGGAAGGACCGGGGTCCTCATCGGGGCCCCGGCTTTTCGAGCACGCGGGGATCGGGACAATCACCCAGGCGAAGGCGGGACGGTTTTCCCATACGGCAGGGCTTGCTACTCGATAGGATCTAGGCGTGGCAAGAATCCCTTATTAATACCGTTCCGGGCTATTGATGTCACAACGCCTCTACCGCCTCCACCCACCAGGGGTATCCGGTAAGCCGTTTGAGGAGCGCGGGGTCTTTCCAATAACGCTTGGTGTGAATTAGTC
>JADDPV010000155.1 GCA_016781705.1 Rubrobacter sp. | reverse complement strand
AGATCTCGTTAGAGTCCGGCTACCTCGAGAGCCGCGGCCGTACCCCCCAGAACACCATGCGCGCCCGGCTCTCCGTGGACGTGCGCGACAACCCCGAAAGCCCCTTCTCTCAGACCGCCCCCGGCGTGTACGGTCTGAAGGAGTGGGGTCAGGGTGTTTCCTGAACCTAGCGCAGATGCTGTATATTGGGGCCGGCACAAAGTGGAGCTTGCAATAGAAAGTAAGGGGTTGTGATGGTTGACCTCCGAAGCGGCGGGGCGCTCGAGACGGCGGCCTGGAAGGTTAGGAACCTCGAGGACTACGAGGCGAGGCTCGAGAGCGCGGCGCGTAAAGTCGATGAGCTAGACCGGGAGCACGAGACGGCGGCGCTCGTAGTCTACGGGGCCGCGCTGACGAGGAGCGGGCGGCCGGTGGAGGAGATCCGGGAGACGGTTCGCCGTTTCGAGGAGACCTTCGCGGACGACGAGGAGGAGCTGACGATACCGAGGGTCAGCAGCATCATGAACGTCGAGGGCGACTCGTGGTTCTTCGGCGACGCTTCCTTGCGGACGATGACCGGCCAGCTCTTGGGGCAGTTCCAACACCGCGTGACGCAGTACAACTACGTGAGCGAGCGCGAGGTCTTGAAGCGCTGGGCCAACTCGTACGACACGCGGCTGTTTATCCGACGCCGCATCCACGGGACCGAGCCGATAGTCGGCGTGGTCGAGGGCGCGGACCTGCCGCTCATCCAACGCCTGCGCGTCGCCGCTGGCGGCGACACCGTCGTGCCCACCCCGCTCCTCGCGCGGGCGCTCGCGGCCCTGGGCATCCTCGAAGAGGGCGGCGCGTTCGACGACTACGCGGTGCTCGCCGCCGCCGAGGGGTTGACGCTGAGGCTGGAGCTGCCGGCCCCCATCGTCGGGGAGATGCTGGAGAGGCTCGCCGCCGAAGATCGGTTGGAGTTCCCCGAGCCTCCGCCCGACGAGATGGCGGAGCCGGAGGAGGAAACGGATGAGGCCGCGGATGCCGAGGGGGCGACGGCGGCCGGAGGGGGCGGCGCGGGCGGCACCGACCGCGATGCCGAAAAGCCGAGCTCCGAGGACCGGGCGGCCCGGCGCGCAACGCGCGAGGAGGCGCGGCGGGGTGAGGAGCCGACCAGGGTGCAGGACCCCCAGGCCAAAGACGCTCCGGGCACCCGCGAGGAGGCCGGCGAGAAGCCCGACCCGTCTCCTCCCGAGGTGGGTTCCGGGGACGCCCCCGGCAAGGAAGGTTAAAGGAGAGCCTTTCGGGAAAAAGCCTCCGGGGTGTAGCTCTTTGCAAACCCCGTTCGGGTGGTAAGATATCGGCAAGCATAGCCGATCAATACGTGGATCAGTTCTATATCAAATCTCGCGGAAGAGGCAGAACCGGGTAAGAGGCAAAAGAGGAGTTGTCGGGAGCATGGCAGAGTCGAAAAAGCGCATCGCCCTCAAACCACACATGAGGCAGATCCGGGAATGGGTCGAGGGTGGCAAGACGGACGAATGGATAGGGGACGCGTTGGGCACTAGCGCCTCCAGCGTCCAGTCGTTCCGCTCGCGCAACGACATATACAGGCGCGACCGGGGCTCGCGCGAGTCGATGAGCGTCTTCGAGGGTGTACTCGATCATGGCGAGCGCGACGGATGGGGGCTGTGGTTCGACCCGTCGGTGGCGGACGACCCGATCTGGCGCGAGCACTGGTCCGGCGTGGAGTCGGTGGTGGTGAAGGTCGCCCAGGACGCTATCGTCCTCGAGAGCGCCCCGGCGACGGCGACCCTGCAAGACGGGACCGACAACGACGCCATCACTCAAGACGCCATCACCTTCACCATCGAGGCGGCTCCCGCTGTACCGGAGTCGGAGTCGCCAGCAGCGGAGCCGCCAGCGGGTGGGTCCGACGAAGTGTCCGCGGAGACGGGGTCCACCGAGGCGGAGCAGGAGGTCCGGGAGCAGGGCCGGGTGAAGTGGTTCGACGCCGAGAAGGGCTACGGCTTCCTGGTGCGACCGACCGGTGAGGACCTCTTCGTGCATCACTCCGAGGTCGAGGGCGACGCCTCGGTACTGGGACCCGGCGGGGAGGTCGAGTACGTGGTCGGCCGCAACGACCGGGGCCCGAACGCCCGCAGTGTCCGTCTCTTGGGATAGGACTTCCGCTGCCGGGGTACACCCCCGGTCTTTGACCTCATCATCCCTGGCCGCGAGCCTCGGCGCCAGCCTCGGCGCGGGTCTCGCGGCCTTTCTCGTCTACCTCTCGACGCTGGCGCCGACGGTCACGACGAACGATGCGGGCCGCTTCCAGATAGCGGCCCCGCTGCTCGGTACCGGGCACCCTACCGGCTACCCTACCTTTATCCTGGTCGGGCACCTTTTTACCTACCTGCCCTTCGGGGATGTCGCCTATCGGGTAAACCTCGTGGCGGCCGTCTTCGGGGGGCTCGCGGCGGCGCTGTTCGTACTCGTCGCCCGTGAGTTAGGCGCGCCATCCATGCCCGCGGCGGGGGGCGCGCTGCTCTTTGCCTTTTCGGCGACGTTCTGGTTGCAGGCCACCACCGCCGAGGTCTACACCATGAACGCGGCGTTCATCTTGGTCGTCTTTCTGCTCATGCTCCGCTGGCGGCAGGGGGGGGATGCGCGCCTGCTCGTGCTCGCCGCCCTGCTCTATGGCCTCTCTTTGGGCAACAACGCCGGTATGGTCCTGCTGGCACCGGCCTACCTCGTGCTGCTCTTCTCCGGTTGGCGCGAGGGAATGCTGCCGATCAGGCGTCTCGTCGGGGCCGGGGCGGCTTTCCTGCTCGGCGTCTCGGTGTACCTGTACGTCCCGATACGGGGCTTCGCCGGAGCGTGGCACAACTACGGTGACCCGGTCAGGACGTGGGGAGAGGTGTGGCGTCTCGTCTCGGGGGCGCGCTTCCAGAGGCTGATGGGCACCTCGCCCGCGGAGCTGCCAGAGAGCGCGGGCCGTTTCCTCGTGGACCTTGCCTCGCAGGCCGCGGGTTCCGTCGGGACCGCAGTCGGCATGTTGCTCGTCGTGGGCGGCGCTTACGGCGCGCTGGCCGTGCTCCGGCGGGGATACGGGACGGTCGGCTTCTCGCTGCTACTGGGCCTCGCCTGCGCGCTCTCTTACGCCCTCAGCTACCGGATAGACGACGTCGCCGTGTACTACGTCCCGGTCTACCTGTTCCTCGCCCTGTTCTCGGCCGTCGCGGCCGGCGACCTTGCCCGGCGCTTCTCCCAGAGCTTCGCCCGGCGGCGAGGGGCGTCCGTGCTCGCCGCCGCTCTGCTGGCGGCGCCGCTGGCGGTGGCCGGTCTTCTGCTCGCCGCCAACTACGAAGGGCTGGACCGGAGCGAGGATCGCTTGCAGCGTGAGCGTTCGGAGGCGATCCTGGCGAGGTTGCCCGAGGGGGCGGTGCTGTACGGCAAGCTGCCTGTCGTTCCGATGACGTACCTCACGGAGGTCGAGGGCAGGCGGGGGGACGTCACCCTGCGCTGGCTCGACGGCGCCACTCAGGGGCAGCACCTCGTCCCCGACCTGAGAAGCGGACGGCCCGTCTACTTCGTCTCCGACCCACGCTACAACGAGGATTACCTGGAGAACGCCCGGTCCCAAGCCCGGCCCGTCGAAGAGAGGGGCGGCCTGATCCGCCTGTTCCCCACGGAGAGCGCGAACGCGCGAGCCCGACCCCGCCGAACGAAGCGCCGGGCTCAGAGGTTTTCGGCGCCCTGCGCCGGCCTGGCGTCTTCGGGGGACGATAGGTGCCCCGTGGAGGCGAGCTCCAGGAGCCGGGGCGCCTCCCCGTCCGCGCCGACGAGGAGGCGCGTGATCGAGGCGTTTGGGGCCCGCTCGGTGCCGGGCAAGACCTCGGGGCCGAACCTGTCGCGCAGGTAGGCACGCATCACCCCGCCGTGCGAGACCAGGACGAGGCGTGCTCCCTCCTGGCCGCGGTGGCGGGCGAGGGCCGAGCCGAGCGCCTCCTCGAAGCGGGCCAGGATCTCTTCGTCGGTCTCGGCGCCGACCATAGCCCAACGCTCTTCCTCCGGCACGGAGAGGAACTTCCGGGCGAACTCGGGGTCGCGGGATTCCTGCTCGTCCCAGGTGTAACCCTGAAGCGAACCACCGTGCCGCTCCACGAGGCCCTCAACGGGGACGACCTCCTCCTCATCGTAGCCCGCGCTCCGGGCCAGTATCGTCGCCGTCTGGAACGCGCGCGAGAGGGGGCTGGCGTACACTCCCGAGAGCTTTACCCCCTTCAGCGCCCGTCCGGCCTCCTCGGCCTGGCGTCTGCCCAACTCCGAGAGCGGGAAATCCAGCTGACCCTGCCAGACGCCGGTCGCGTTGGCCGTAGACTGCCCGTGCCGGACCAGCAACACCTCGCGCGATCCATCCGCGTACGAGTCATCTATGTGCGTTCTGTTCATGAGCGTAAGGTTAGTGCAAAAGGGCAGGCGCTGGCAAACCTCTGGGGCCGCTACAGCGGATTGGAGAAGGATCGATCCCTCTCCAAGCCGGGCATCGGGTTTCGAGTATCAGGATGTTTGCCGGTTAGAGCCCGCTGGCAGGCGAAAGCTCTCCTGGTGCAACGCACAAACTTCGTGAACAACACCGCCGTGGAGATCGCCCTTCCCCGGACCTCGCGGCGCCGTTATATCCGGGCCTCCCCGACCATGAGACGACCGGCGGCGAAGACTCGCTCTGCGGCCGGGGACTCTTAGCCCTTTGCCACAGGTCGGGAAGAGTGGAGATGCTCGGTCGCCGCAAAATGTGACTTGTCCGCGTATCCGTAACCAGAGGGGTCAGAGCACTTGGACGGCTGTGAAGGGGGCAGAGCTAAGGACGCCGGGGTTCCCGTTACCCGTAGCGCCTGCGAAGCTCGCGGATGATGTTGGACGAATCCACCAGCACCTCGTCACCGATCACGAGGATCGGTATCGCCCGCTGCCCCGAGAGCCGTACTACCTCCTGCCGCCCGTCGGCGTCGGCATCCACCGCTCGGTAGTCCAACTCGAGCCTGTCGAGCTCCTTCTTTACCCTCCGGCAGTACGCGCAGTACTCGCCGGTGTAGAGCGTTATAGTCTCGTTCAAAGTCTGTGACCGTGCCATGAAACCACCTCCAAAAATTCCCGCCCCAACCATCGCAACGGGAGCGCAACCTCCACAATCATCAGATTATACCGCGACCCTTCCCCCTAACGACCGACACCTCTCGTGAATGTCCCTCGCCGGGTAAGCGTCAGGTGGGAGCGAAAAGGGGTAACGTATACTTCAAGTAGACGGTATATCTGAGACGCAGGTATAGGGCAACGGTAACTCTCACGCGTAACTTCTGCTTTGGGATTGGCACAGTCTTGCACGGCGTGTTAGGGTTGGGTGTGGAGGGGGAGGCTCTCCATTTACAGGCTTTGACGGTTGATCGTATCGGGGTTTCGCGGCCTCGCTTGTGGAGGGTGGATTGCTGAGGAGCAGGACGACCGAGGAGGCGTTGGACGCGGCCAGGGGCCGGGTAAAGGGGTTGCTGCCGGACGGGTTGGTGGGCGGTGATCCCTCGGGCGGCAGGAAGTTCAGGAAGCGGCGGGGGCGGCATAGGGTCGCCGGTCCCCTGCTCATCGTATGCGCCGTAGTCGCCATCTTGGTGGCCGCCGATTACTGGTCGAACTCCGGCAGGATCTACCGTGGCGTCGAGGTCGGGCCGGCGGCGGTGGGCGGCGAGACGCCCCAAGCGGCGCGCGGGACCGTCGAGGCCGAGGTCGGCGGGGCCATGAAGGAGGTGCGTCTCGACGGTCCACAAGACGCGACCCTGAGCGATGAGGCATTAGACGTGAGCCTGGACGTAGAAGCCACGCTGGACCGGGCCTACGCCGTCGGGCGCGAGGGAAACGTCTTCGAGAGGCTCGGCGAGCGGCTCGACGCCACCTGGGGGACGGCCCGGATAGATCCGGTGATCCTCTACGACTCCGGCGTCGCTCGCGCCGAGGTCGAAGCGTTGGCGCAAAAGTTGAACACCGTGCCCCGGGAAGGCACGGTGAGCGTGTCCGGGGACCGGGTCGAAGTCGGGGAGTCGGAGGCCGGGTACGAGACGGACGTCGGGGCGACGCTCGTAAACGTGGAGCGGGCCATCATGGGCATGACCGGGGAGGCCGAGGTCGCGGGCAGGAGCCTTGCGCCCAACGTCTCGACGGCGGAGGCCGAAGCGGCCGCCGAGAAGGCCAGGGACGCCATGTCCGGACCGGTCACGCTCACCACCGGAGGGGAGGAGTGGGAGCTGTCGCCAGCCCAGATCGGCGAGACCTTGAGCATCGCGCCGGAAGGTGGTGACATCAGGGTCTCCGTGGATGAGGGGCGGTTGCAAGAGGCGCTCGCCGGCGTATACGCGGACCTCAACGTGAAACCCGTGGAGGCCGGCTACAAGTTTCTGGGCGAGGAGATCGCAACCACCGAGAGCCGGGACGGGAAGGAGGTCGAGAGTAAGAAGCTCCTCGCCGACCTGAAGGCCGGGCTCTTCGAGGGGCAGCGGGAGTACGAGGTGCCCGTCATAGTCTCGCAGCCAAAGCTGACGACCGAGGAGGCCGAGAAGCTTCGGCCGACGGAGCTTTTGAGCACCTATCGGACCAACTACACTCTGAGCAGCGACACCAGCGGGGAGCGGGTCGAGAACCTGCGCATCGCGTCCGATGCCGTGAGCGGGACGTTACTGGCGCCGGGGGAGGTGTTCTCGTTCAACGAGCTGGCCGCGCCGCTGGAATACAACGAGACGCACGTCATCGTCGAGGGCGCGGAGACCACCGCGAACGGCGGGGGGTTGTGCCAGGTCGCTTCGACGCTGTTCAACGCGGCCAACTACGCGGGGTTGGAGATCGTGGAACGCCACCCGCACTTCTCGGAGCTGCCCTACATCCGGCCGGGCCTGGACGCTACCGTGTGGTTCGGGGCGCTGGATATGCGCTTCAAGAACACCACGGACGGTTACGTGCTCGTCCAGGAGTCTGTCGGAGAGGACGGCTACGTCTACGCGAGCATCTACGGCCGCCCCAACGGCACGGTGGTGGAGATGGACTCCGAACCCACCTACAGGACCGAGGACGCCTCCGAGTGGGTGACGTACAAGACGGTGACCAGGGATGGTAAGAAGATCTTCGACGGGCCTATGTTCACCACGAGCTACGCCGCTCTCATAAACGAGCAGGGCATAAAGATTCCGCCGACGCAGCTCGACCCCGCGCCGGTCATCCCTTAAAGCTCCGGCCGAACCGCCGCGAGCCCGGACCTCGCCTGCTCTGAGGACACCGCGAGATGGTGTGCCCCGACAGGTCCGACCGGCCACATTTTGGGGCGCATAGCGGGGTCGCGCGGGTCGTGCTAGTGTTCGGGCGCGATGGGAGGCTTCGGCGGTTCTCGCCGCGGTCCGTCACGCGTGGTTTTTCGGTGCGCGGAGAGGTGGGAATCTGTCCAGGGTCGGGGATAAGAAGCCTGGCAAGCCGGGTGCGCAACAGCGGGGTCTTCTCGACACCTTCTTGACGGGGCGCCCGCCCGAGCAGACGTCCCGGCGCGTGTTCGGTAGCGAGTGGCCCTACGGGTTGGACGGGGCGCGCCGGCTCGTCTCTTGGGGCTCGGCGTGTGCGTCGCGGTTACGCTGCTTTTCGCCCTGGATCGGGGTCTGACGGCCGGTGAGATCCACACCGGCGTCGAGGTTGAGTCGGTGAAGCTCGGCGGAAAGACGGTCGCCGAGGCGCGCGAGCTACTCGAATACGGACCCGCCCGCTCGGTCGAGAAGGTGGTAGTCACCGGCCCCAGAGATGACGTCCGTTTCACAGCCGGCGAGATGGGCATCGGCCTGGACGTGACGACGACCCTGGAGCGGGCCTACGCCGTGGGGAGGGAGGGGAGCCCTCTCGGTAGGCTCGGCCAGCGGATCGAAGCCGCCCTGGGCGGGACGAGCGTCTCGCCGCAGATCGTCTTCGACCCAGAAGCCGCGGGCGCGAATACGAAGAGGCTCGTCTCGGACCTGCGCGAGGAGCCCGAGGAGGCGAGGGTCACAGTAGCCGGCGACGCGGTGGTGGAGGTCGGCGAGGCAAAGGTGGGACGTGAGGTGGACCTGCGGGCAACGGTCGAGAACGTGACGGAGGCCGCCGAAGAAGGGTGGGGTGAGGCCAGCATCGTCGTCCGAACGCTCGACCCCGAGGTCTCGACGGCCGAGGCGGAAGACGCGGCCGCGAGGGCCGAGAGGGCGATGTCCGGGCCGGTGGTCCTCACGGCGGCGGGTGAGGAGTGGATCCTCTCGCCGGCCGAGGTCGGGCAGGCCCTGAAGATCGCGCCGGCGGGCGGGAGGATGGAAGTCTCGCTCGACGAGGAGCGGCTGCGGGAGAGCCTCCAGGGCGTGTACGCCGGGCTCACCGTGGAGCCGGTCGAGGCCGAATTCGTCGTCCGGGGCGGCGAGGTGTCGATCGAGGAGAGCCGGGACGGGAAGAGGATCGAGGAAGAGGAGCTCCTCGAGATGCTGGAGACGGGCCTCTTCGAGGGGCGGCGCAGGTTCGAGATACCGCTCGTCACCGACGAGCCGGAGCTGACGAGCGGGGAGGCCGAGGATGCGAAGCCCACCGCCCTGCTCGGTCGCTACCGCACCAACTACCTCACCTACGACGACAACCCCGGGCGCATCGAGAACCTCGAGATCGCCTCCGACGCCGTTAGCGGAACCACCCTCGCGCCGGGGGAGGTCTTCTCGTTCAACAGGATCGCCGAGCCGCTCGCGTACTACGAGACGCAGGTCATAATCGACGGCCAGGTAGACTACTCCGAAGGCGGGGGCCTATGCCAGGTCGCCTCGACGTTATACATGGCGGCGAACTACGCGGGTCTGAAGACCATCGAGCGCCACCCGCACTACTCCGAGCTACCCTACATCCGGCCCGGCTTCGACGCGACGGTGTGGTTCGGCTCGCTGGATCTGAAGTTCAAGAACAACACCGACGGTTACGTGCTCCTGCGCGAGTGGGTGGACGAGGACGGCTACGTGAACGCCGAGGTCTGGGGTCAGCCCACCGGCAAGGAGGTCGAGATGAGATCCGAGCTCGTCTCCACCTCAACCGACATCGAGGGCAACCCCGTCACCGAGTGGGTAACCTACCGCAAGGTCACCAGAGGCGGCGAGGTCGTCTCCGACGGTCCGATCCACACCGACGCTT
>JADDPV010000189.1 GCA_016781705.1 Rubrobacter sp. | reverse complement strand
CGCATTAACAACCTTGCCCGAGCCTCCCCGGCGCGCTGGGCGATCACGGCGTAGCTGATCCCCTGCGAGCGGCGCCACCTCTCCAAAAGCTCACTGTCCCTCTGCGCCTCCTTCTGGTCCACAGGGGCGCTCGTTAACCTCGCCCTTGCCCTCTGGGTGCCCCGTCCCATAGCCGCCACGACCTCTTGCCAGGGCGGGGCGCCGCCGCGTTTGGCCCGCTGTTCCAACCGCCGTACCCGGTCCCGGAGGTTCACGACGCCTCCGCTTCGAGTGCTTCCACCCTGGACGCCAAATCCTCGGCCTCGTTGAGTCGGGCCGCGTAGTCCAAAACCAACCTCGCCGCGCCCACGCGGGCAGCGCCCTGCTGCGCCTTGTCGTTCATCACCTCGCGCAAGACCTCGGCGGCCTCGCCCGTGAGTTGCTGCAACCGTGCGGTGGCCCTGTGCACGGCCTGCCGCCTCGCCTCCCGGTAGGCCGCCTGGAAGTCCGGCTTCTGGAGCCAGCGGTAGATCGTGCTCCGGTCCACGCCGGCGGCCTTGGCGGCGTCCTGGAGGGTGGGCTCGGTGAGGAGGGCCACCACCGCCCTATGCTGGGCTACGGTGAGGGTATCCTCCCCCAACGTTGCGTCGTGCTTTTCCATGTCGCGCTCCTTCACTTGATGTGCGCCCAGGCTTCGCGGAGGACGATCAGGCGTATCGTCCGGTCGCTTACGCCATATCTGAGAGCAAGTTTTCGATGGGTGGTACCTCCCACTGCGTAGCGGTCTCGGATCTCCCTGACTTTTGCCTCGGTGAGACGGGCACCGTTGGCCCGCTCCCCTCGGCGGTGCGGGGGTTCACCCCGGCGACGACCCTTCCTGTCCATGTCGCGCATGTTGTCGAGGTGCGTTCCTTGGAAGAGATGGTCCGGGTTGCAGCAGACCCTGTTGTCGCAGGAGTGCAAGACCATCAGGTCGTCCTGCACCTCTCCGTTGGCGAGCATGAAGGCGACGCGGTGTGCTTTCAGCCCGCGACTACGCCCCCGATGGACGGCGCGAATAGCTCCATACCCGCCCCTGAGTTTGACTCCGGTCCACGGCCAGCAGGCGTCCGGCCCCCCGCTCTTGTCCACGCCTTCCCAGAAGCGTTCGACAAACCGCTCGCGGAGGACTGGTCTATCCAGGTAGAGGTTCTCCAGTCTCATGTGGTAAAGGGTGGTGGGGTGTACCGCTTCCGCCTCTTCGACCGGCGCTCCGATCCCGGGGCGAGAGGCGTCCGCGAGAGGACGCCGTGCGAGCCGAGCGCCCGCCGGAGACCCTCGTGCTCGACGGCCTCGGTGGAGGGGCCTTCGTCCTCCGGCTCGGGCTTGGTGCTCTTGTTCGCGGCGGCGAGGCCCCCGCCGATCCCGTCGGCCTTGCGCCTCGTGTCCTCGATCAGAGCGGCGACGCGCTCGTTGTCGCGGGCCTCCTGACGACGACGCTCAAGGTCGCGCGTCCGCTCGAAGTGGTCGTCGCCCATGCCGTAGTTCCGGGGCGCGGGGTGCTCGCGGTTGTATTTGTTTATCTCGGCGATCATCTCCTCGATGGCCTCGGCGGCGGCGTGCTCGCCGTCACGGGTGTGTTGCCGATACCACTGCTCGGCGTAGACGTAGTGCCCGTCTGCCATGATCTCGCGGATGCGGGCCTTGTGGCCTTCCACCTCGCGCCTGTGATTCTGCTGCCGTTCCGTTCTCGTCTCTCGTGCCATGTCCTCAATCCTTTCCGCTAACTTTCTCTTCTGCAGCCCAACCGGCGTGCCCCGGCTCCGCCACCGGACCGACCTGTTCTGTTTAGAGTGCATTTCAAAACCCTGTTGGAGATAGGCGGGTCGCGAGCAAGAGTGTACAAATATCTCAGCAAGTATTCCCTTATTTCGGGAGTGTTCTGATTCGCTCACACACCTCAAGTGGCGGTTTTGAAATGCACTCTTAGTCATGCTGCGCCGGTGCCTGGCGCGCAGTTCGCTGGGGCCGAGCCTGCCGCTCACGGGGACGCTCCCCTCGGTGCGGGAGCGCCCGTCCAACTGCGCTTCACCGGGCCGTACCCACGCCGTAGTGGTGGTAGTGGTCGTAGTACCGCAGCGGGTGACGGAGAGCCTTGTAGAGAGCCCTCGTGTGGACGACCCCCCGCCGCGCCACTACAGGTACTACGACCACTACAGGGCCACACGCCGGGGCGTGGATACCTTCTGTGGGCCATGCCTTAGAGCGCATTTCAAAACCGCGAGCCGAGGTGCCTGGGCGGATCAGAACACGCCCGAAATGAGGGAATACTTGCCGCGATCTGCGCACCTTTACTCGCGACCCGTCTGTCTCCAACAGGGTTTTGAAATGCACTCTTAGCCTCCCTCCACGACCACGAACCGGGACCCGTCCGGGAGAGCCTCGTTCGTGTGATCCACACCCGCCGCGTCCAGGGCCGCCCGCATGTTCGCCTCCCCGAGCATCCGGTCGGCTATGGCCTCCTCCACCCGCACCAGGGCATCTTCGGTCCGGTAGCATCCGACGCAAAGCCCGTAGTAGAAGACGCGCGCCTGGCTCTTGCCGAGACCGGTATTGGTAACGGGGTCGGCACCCTTACCGGAGGTGTACAGGCCGAAGACGTAGGTCGGCTTGCGGCACAGGAGGCAGCGCCGGGTACTGTCCCAAATCCTGTCGGCAAGAGCGCCAGGATCTAGCTCGGTTCCGTGGCTGGTGGTCGTCGCCGCCATCGCCCCGGCGTAGCGCCTGATGTTCTGTTTGGAGAGCCTCGGCAGCTTCTCGGCTTCGGGTCGCTCGGTCATGGTCTTTGCTCCTTTCTCAGGTGACGTTGAAGAAGTCGTTGCGATCGTCATCATCGTCATCGTCCCGGGGGGTGTATGACGATGATGACGGTGTGGGCTCTCCTCGTAGGCGGACTTCCTGGGCGTTGCCGACACCGATGACGTCCATGACACTGGTGACACCATGACACTAGGGTATCGTCCGCCCCGAGATCCCGGCCGCATGACGCCGATGACATCTATGACACCATGACACCCCCCTCTCCCCCGGTCCGACCCCCCGCCGGACGGTCCCAGACATTCTCGGAGTATTCTTTCTTTAGGATGATGGATCTCGCCCTGGCAGACCTCTGGCCCTTCTCGGCGGTTAGGGTCGGGCTGTTCCGCGCCGCCTTACCGACCGCCTGCGTGAGGGCGTCGGGCGACTTCGGCAGCGCCTTCGCGTAGCCGAGGGCTTTCAGCGCGTCGAACAATTCCGTGGCAGGCCCCTCCCACGAGCCACCACTCTTGTCGAGGAACAGCCCAAGGGCGTGGGCCAGGAGGTCGTCCTTGTTTTCCTTCTTGAACTCGGAGTAGACGCGATAGGACTGCGCGACGAAGTATCGGGCAAGTTCCCACGCCTTATCGAGATCCTCCTTGCGAACCTCCTCGACGTACTCTCCGTCCTCCACCGTCCGTACGAGGGCTAGGACGAGTGCGAACCGGGGGAAGTGGGCCTTCATCTTCCCGAGCACCCCACGCATGAACGTGGGGGTCCCGGGCTCGTCGGCGCTGTCCTTGAGAGCCCGCTTGTACGCCTTCCACGCCGGTATCGCGTCGTGTGATAGGGGAACGTCCCTCGGAGCGGGGTTCCCGTACTCGTCCTCGCCCATCTCCAAGGCGTAAAGGCGGTTCCAGACTTCGACGTACCCCTGCTCGGCCTCCACGGAGACATCCCGCTCGGAGTCGGGTTGCATCCTCGCGTCGGGCCACACGAAGAGGAAGCGCTCGACCATGCCATCCCCCGCCTCGATGTCGAGGACATGCAGCTTCTCGGGCTGGATGCTCCCCACCACGGAGACGCACGGGTACTCCACGTCGTACGTCTCGTCGTTGGTCTTCCTGTCCACCGGCGCGACCCTGCCACTGTGCTGCGAGAGCCAGAACTGGCGGTCCGACCCTTTGCCCTTGTACTGGTTGAGAGAATTGAAGAATCCAGCGAGCTCGTCGCGGGCGAGCACCAGTCCCCTCGGGTTTTCCGCCATCCTCACTTGCAGGGCTTCCACGGTGGCGTCCCCGACCCGTATGCGCTGCTTGGTGGGTTTCTCGGGTTCTTCGGGGGTGCGCTGCTTCTTCTTGCGGGCTTCGGCCGCCTGAGTCTCCCACTCCCGGTGCTCTCGTTTGTACTCTTCAAGAGCAAGCTTGTACCGATGGTTGAGGATTTTGCCTTGACGGTACACCGGCAACATAGCGGCGTCCTCTGCCGGGCTTTTGCCCGAGGCGGGAGGGGCCACGACTGCTGTGTACAGGGTCGGGAGTTCGGGCCACGTGCGCTCTATCCTGAACCGGCGGCTCGCACCTATGGCCGTCCCGAGCGCCGCGACCATCGGCAGGGCCACGAACTCCACGGGTGCTTCCTTCGCGTGTGCCGCCTCCTCAAGGTAGCGCCTGAGGGTGGGAGGGAGCGCGTGCAGGGGGAACGGCATACCGTCCACGCGGTATCGGAGCGGGGGCACACGGGGTGTCATGGCGTCATGGGTGTCATGGCCGTCAC
The DNA here is from genome assembly GCA_016781705.1 of Rubrobacter sp. Classification (GTDB taxonomy): domain Bacteria; phylum Actinomycetota; class Rubrobacteria; order Rubrobacterales; family Rubrobacteraceae; genus Rubrobacter_F. The sequence goes on along the minus strand of JADDPV010000189.1, from coordinate 4,604 downwards.
CGGCCCCGGGGGCGCGGGGCGGGGACGACCCGGGTGTCATGGTGTCATCGGTGTCATCGGTGTCATGGGCACCGTTCTCGCCGAACCCGAACGCCTCGTCGTCCTCGTCGAAGATGATCTCGCCGGGGGCGTATTCCTGGCCGTAGAACGCGGTCCTCCCGGCCAGCGCCTTGCGGATCGTCCTGTCCCGGTAGTCTTCCCGATCCTCCCACTTCTCTCGCATCAGGGAGGAGCCCCGAAATATGCGGTCTAGCTGCTCAGGGTCCTGGGTGTAGAACGCGAGCCTGCCGACAAGCGCGAGGTCCGCACTGCTATGGTCGTCGTCGTGTTCCGAGGTGTCGCCCTCGTCGTAGAGCGCCGCGAACTTCGCCCCGTTCCTTGCGTTGCGGGCCTTCTCCAAGACCTCCTCGTCTGAAAGCGGCGGGGAAACAGGATCGGGGAGTTCCCCGTCGTCACCGGAACCCGGGCCGTCGGGAAGCTCCGGCAAATCATGATCCAGTTCTTCGGGGTCGTGCAGCTCCCCCGTCGTCTCCGTGATGCTCACCCCTGGGGCGTCGGCGTACTTGCGGTTGCGGGTTCCGGGCACCCTGAGAAGCTGCGTGAGGTCGTAGCCGGACGGGTCTGCGCCTATCGCGTGGGTGAGTCGCTTGTTGAGTCGTTCGGCGGTCTTGGGTTCGACGGGGCCGGAGAGGAGCCAGAATAGCTGTGTCCTCCCGGGCAAGCTCTCGACCACGACGCTCGGCTCCGCCACGCTCTCGGGCACCTCCGCACCGTCGCCGTCCGCATACAGCGCGCGGATCGGAGCTGCAGTCGCCTTCGCCCGGCGCTCCTCCGTGAGGAGATGGGCGCAAAAATAGACCTCCCGCTCGGCCTCGTCCTCGTTGCGGGCATAAACGGCGGCGTCCTGCGCCTGCGCCGGATAGTTGAAGTATCGCTCCCGGAAGTCCTGGAGCCTCTCCACGTCGCGCGAGCCGGAGGCTACGCAGAGGTAGCCTTCCCCGTCGCCGAAGACGGCCCGCCACAGGGCGGGGGCCGCGTTTGCGTTCTCGCGGTCGGTCATCGGCCCCGCCTCTCGCCGTCGGCGGGCACGCCATCGGACCAGTGGAGCCGGTTCTCGTGGACGAACCCCGTAGTCGCCGCTTGGTTGTACGAGCGGCGGTCTTTCGCGAGCTTGTCGCAGGTCATCGCGGCCCGCATCCCGGCCATGCTCTTGTCCCCCCAGGTGGCCTTGTCGAGAAGGCTCGCCGGGCCGCCGCCCTTGGGGCTCAAAGCGTAGAGTGGCGCGTAGAGGTGGTAGCTCTCGTCGTCGTCAAACCGATCCTTGACCTGAACCACGATTACGACCCATGTCTTCTCTGAGGGGTCGGGCACCGGGGCGGGCGTAACCCTATTTACACCGGCGGATTGATCCCCGGCCTCTTGTGTGGTATACTTACTCATGTGACTCCTTTGTGGGCCGCCCGTGCCAACGCGGGCGGCTTTTACTGTGTCTCTACTTGTGGTTTGTCGGCTCCGACTGCGCCGCCGACCCGGCAAAACGCGCTATCTGGCGCTCAACCTCGCGCGCTACGGCGGCCTTGAACTCCTCGTCCTCGTAGAGGTCGTGGAAACTGGCGCTGGGCTGCTTGTGCCTCTCGGCCGGTCCGGTGGAGTATCCCCGGGGCCAGTCGATCTCCGAGATGTCCACCCCGAGCCCCTCGGCCATCCTCGTGGCGGTCCCCACGAAGGGGACGCGCTCGCCGCGTCGGATCTTTCGGATCGTCAGGTCACTGAGGCCCGTCCTGCGGTGCAAGGCCGCCGCCCCGCCCCGCCCGTCGATGAGCTCACCCAGGTCCATCTTCTCGTGCTCCTCCATCTCCGTACTCCCTTTCGTCGCTTCCATGTCTGATCCCGCTTCTGGGGTCGCAAAGCCCGTGGCGGGCGACCGCCGGGCGTCGGACCATGCATACATTATAACGTATGATACAATATCGTTACAATCGCTCGGGACCTCGGACTGTTGCAGCGTTTACACGCCCCGCACGAGGGCGGGGCCGCCGGTACGCAGCGACCCCTCCCTTCGGGTCTTCGACCTAAAAGTCCACCGGCCTCCCCTGCTGTATATCCCTGACCCTCCGCCAGAACTGCATCTCGGCCTCCCGGGCCTCCATCTCACCCGGCATGGTCGGACAGTTGAAGCTCCCGAAGCCGCCGTACCGCTCCGCCTCTGCCCATTTCCACTCAAAGCGGCGGTAGTACGCCGCGACGTACTCGGCGTGGACCTCGCAGAAAATCTCGATGGACTCCCAGGCCAAGATGTGCCTACCGGCCAGGTGGTTCACCCAAGCCCGCTGCTGTTCCTCGTCGGTGCGCTTGTAGTCGCTGAACAGGTCCGTCGTTTCCGGCCAAAACCCGCGTTTCAGATCCTCGATTACGAACCGGGCCACCGCGCCGGTCCGGTCCTGGCGGTGCCGCTGCTCGTAAAGCCAGAACTCGAAGTCGCCGACCGGGGGCGGGGCGGCCCCGATCCCCCGATCTGTGGCCGTCGCGGGGAGATCCTGGTCGGCGACCTCGAAGTAGTCGCCGCCCGACTCGGCCCCGGCCGCCCTCTCCGCTATTTCCTTCATTTTCTCCGCGTCCATCGTTCTCCTTCTGCTTGTTGGTTTCGCCCCTGATCCCTGACTTCGCCTACATCCCGTGCCTCCTCTCCTCGACTCCACAACAGCCCCGAGAACGCAAAAGAGCCCCCGAGCAGCACGGGCACGACGAATCGTGACCTGCTGCCCAGGGGCTCTTAGCTCGCACATTTTGGGGCGGGAGTGTTGCTGCCCGCCTTGTGCCTCGGCTTTATTGGACTGTATCCGAGGCGCCGATCCGTAGACCGGCATCTGTGGTTCCCAGCTCCGCAAATATAGCGCATTTCCAGGGAAAAGTCTAGCCGAGGACGGGACATTTTCGGCGCTTGCGGCGATCTCTGGACGTTGGGAGGTGCGCCTGTAGGCGGTGTCTAGGTACCGGAGCGTCCCGCGCGACCCCTTAGAAGCCAACCTCGGCCGCGCCCTCGGAGACCTTCATCTGTGGTCCAACTTTATCTTGCATTGAATGCTTAATTATGGTAAAATAAAAGGGTCAAATAAAGAGGCCCCGGCGGTGCAGCAACACCCCGAGGCCCGGCCCACCAGGAGGACGCCTGATGAGCACCACCAGTAAAGCAGCGCCCGAACCCGGGTACAAGCATCCCCTCTCCACCCGCGAGCAGCGCGGCCTCGCCCTGTTCCGTGAGGGCGCGGTCTCCGAGCACGGGGACCTCTTCGTAGTGCGGGGCGGCAGCCGTAAGTACACCGTGAGCCTCGACCGGGAGACCTGCACCTGCCCCGACTTCGGGAAGCGGCGCGAGACCTGCAAGCACCTGTTTGCGGTCGTGGTCTACGCCGCCAAGAGGCGCTGCCGCAGGGCCGCCCGCCCCGCCGGTAGGCCCTCCCGCCGCCACGGAGGGCGCACGGAGCGGCCACGGGACGACCGCCCCGATGCCGCCCGGCCCTCCGATACCTCCCGCCGGGACGAGTCGCTCCGTGGCGTCCTCGATCCCGCCCGGGTTCGCGCCAACGTCGAAAGGATGGGCGGCTGATGGCCGCCCCGGACATGGTGGTTTGGGCGAAGTACCTCGCCCGGCGGATAGCCACCACCCCGACCGATTATCAGGGGCACGAGGACGTTCCCGAGGATGCCGCCCTCGCGCTGGTTGAAGCTTTGGAGCCGGGGGATCTCGCGCGCCTCTGCGACGCCCTGCTTGAGGCGGCACCGGGCTTTGCCGAGCGGGTGACGGATGCCGTGCTCGGCGACTTGAAGGAGGAGATAGCCCGGGAGACCGAGACCGGGGGGTTCGGAGGCTCGCCGGTCGAGCTCGTCGAGCAGATCCAGGCCGTCGAGGAGGACTGGAGGCGGGATGCTTGAGTTGCCGCGCGGCGTCTGGAGGTGGTTGGCCGAGAACGGTAAGGACCTCGGCCGGATAGCCGCCGCGCTGGAGGCCATCGCCGCCGAGGCCACGGAGATACGCAAGGCGTTGCAGGACGACGAACAGGAGGAGCAGCGATGACTGAACAGAACGCGACCCCGGAGACCGCGACCACCGAGGCCACCGAGCAGAAGATAGACGGGCGGACGAAGCGTGCCCTGGACACGGCCATCGTCAAGAAGCAGGTCTCGCAGGAGTCCTACCGGGCCGTTTTAGAAGGACGGATAGACCTCAAGGCCGCCAAGGACCTCGGCCGCAACGCCGGTCCGTCTGGCCCCGCCGTCCGGGTGGACAAGAACGACCGAAGCCGCGACTGTCTTTGTGGCTGCGGCAACCGGACGCGCGGCGGCAGGTTCGCCCCCGGACACGACCAGCGCATGGTCACGCTGGCGAAAGCCCACGTGCGCGGGGAGGCCGACCTAACCGACGAGCAGATGGAGTACGTAGAGGCGAGCGGCAAGGTGGACCGGGCGCGCCTCCAGGTCGAGAAGGAGGAGCAGAAGCGCCAGGAGGCCGCCGCGAAGAAGGCCGAGGCCCAGCGCCGGAAGGAGGGCCGCAAGGCCGAGGCGAAGAGGCGGAACGCCGAGAAGTAGCCAGCAACCACCTCGGG
>JADDPV010000162.1 GCA_016781705.1 Rubrobacter sp. | reverse complement strand
TGGACCGCAGGTCGGCTGGGTGATCTTGAGAGGGGCCTGGTCTTGTCGTTTACAAACGCCGTACTCGAGGCCATAGAGACGAAAAAGTTCGGCGGCACGCTGCCAGACGGGCTGATCCGGGAGGTGGTGGCGGGCTACACCGCGGGCGAGGTGCCAGACTACCAGATGGCCTCGCTGCTCATGGCGGTCTTCATCAGGGGGATGGACTACGCCGAGACGCTCGCGCTCACGCGGGCGATGGCCGACTCCGGCGGGCGCTACTCGTTCCCCGAGTGCGTGGACAAGCACTCGACCGGCGGGGTCGGGGACAAGGTCAGCCTCACGGCGCTCCCGATCGTCGCCGCCTGCGGAGCACCCGTGGCCAAGCTCTCCGGGCGCGGCCTCGGCACGACCGGCGGCACTATAGACAAGCTCGAGTCAATCCCGGGGTTCTCGGTAGACCTCTCCGAGGCCCGGTTCGGGCGTCAGGTCGAGGAGATAGGGCTCGCCATCGTGGAGGCCGGGGATCTCGCGCCGGCGGACAAGGCGATCTACGCCCTGCGCGACACGACAGGCACCGTCGACTCCCTGCCGCTGATCGGGAGCTCCATAGTCTCGAAAAAGGCCGCAACCGGCGCAGGGCACCTGCTCTACGACGTCAAGCGCGGCTCGGGGGCCTTTATGAAGACAGCCGAACAGGCCCGCGAGCTGGCCGAGCTTCTGGTGGTCTTGAGCGAGGACATGGGCATCAGGTCCTCGGCCCTGATCACGCAGATGGACAACCCGCTAGGGAGCGCCGTCGGCAACGCCCTGGAAGTCCGCGAGAGCGTCGGCCTGCTCAAGGGCGAGGCGGCCCACGACGACCTCCTGCACGAGACCCGCCACGTCGCCGCCCGGCTCCTGGAACTGAAGGGTATCCCCGACCCCGAGAGCGCCGTAGACGAGGCCATCTCCTCTGGTGCCGCCTTCGAGAAGTTCAGGGAGTTCGTCCTGGCCCAGGGCGGGGACGCGGAAGCGCTTGAGGACCTGCCCGTCTCCACCGAAGTCCGCGAGGTCGCGGCCCCGCGCGGCGGCTACGTGGCCCGCTTCGGCGCCCAGGGCGTCGCGCGCGCGGCGCTCGCCCTCGGGGCGGGCAGGCAGAGGAAGGGCGACCGGATCGACCCGGGCTCCGGCGTCGAGGTTCTGGCCAAGCCGGGAGACCGGATCGAGGAGGGTGAACCCATCGCCCGCCTCTACGGCGACCGCGGAGCACAACGGGCCGAGGCCCTGGTACTCGAGGCCCTGGAGCTCTCAGACGAGCCCGTAGAGCCTCCCCCTGCTATCCTGGACAGCCTGTGAGAAGGAGGTTTCAGGCATCAGGCTACAGGCTTCAGGAAGCCGCCGGCGACGCCACCGGGCGACGTCTTCCGAAGCCTTACCTGACGGCCGAAACCTGAGACCTGAAACCTTGCGACGACCGAAGGGAGGAGCACATGAGCCCCGTTCACGTGCGTGCGGAGCCGGGAGACTTCGCCGATAGCGTCCTACTACCGGGGGACCCTTTGCGGGCCCAGTACATCGCCGAGAACTTTTTCGAAGACGCCAAACTGGTGACCAAAGAGCGCGGTATGCTCGGCTATACGGGTACGTACAAAGGCGAGCCGGTCTCGGTCCAGGCTACGGGGATGGGATGCCCGAGCGCCTCCATCGTGACGGAGGAGCTCATCCAGCTCGGGGCAAAGAACCTCCTCAGGGTCGGCACCTGCGGAGGGTACCACGAGGCTTTGCGCCTTGGGGACTTGATCGTCGCGACCTCCGCCACCCCGAAGGACGGGACGGTCTCCTCGCTAACCCGGGGCGTCCCCTACGCCCCTGCCGCCCACTTCGACGTGGTCCACGCAGCCCACCACGCCGCCGAGGCCGCAGGTAGGCGCACCTCCGTCGGCCCGATAGTGAGCTCTGACCTCTTCTACGATCCCACGGAAGACCCGGCGAGGTTGTGGGGCAACCTCGGGGTGCTCGCCGTCGAGATGGAGGCGGCGGCGATCTTCACGATAGCCGCCATGCACGGGGTTAGGGCCGGATGCCTCCTGACGGTCTCGGACACCATCGGCGCCGAGATCGTGCGCATCAGCGACGAGGAGCTGCGGGGGGCCGTCGACAACATGATGGCCCTGGCGCTGGAGACCCTGAACGCCTTAAACTAGGACCCCTTCCCGGAAGGCGAAGTCGCCGGAGAAGGAGCCTCAGGAGGAATCTTTGACGATCCTCAACGAGTCGGGGATACCGGACGTTCTCCCCCCGCTGCACGCCGCGAGCGGCCTGGCGGAGAGGCTTCCCGGCGCCCTCGTGGTCGTCGTCGGCACGCAAGCGGAGGCCCACCTCGTCCAGTCCCTGCCCGGTGCCCCCTCCCCGAACCTGCCTGGTCCCACGCGTAACCCGCGCTTGATGTTCGCGGTTCTCGACCCGGAGCGCCCGCCGCAGCAGGGTCTCCTGGCCTCCCGCATCGCCGAGGCCGCGGCGCGGCCCCGCGGCACCGAGCTCGTCCTGCTCGTCGCCGGACGCTCGGCGCGGCTTCTCGGGGTAGACGCGGCGTTCGAGGCCAGGCTCGTCGCCCGCAAGCTGGAGCTCCCGGCTGAGGTGGTGGACCCGGACGCGCCCCACGAGTCCCCGGGCACCCTCTCCACCGACCTCGAGGCCAGAACCCTCGCCGCCCTGGTGGATCTCTGCCCGGAGAGGAGGACCTCTGACCTCCTTGAGACCGGCTCCCCGGCGAAGCGCGGCGGGCTCTTCGGCGGGCTCCTCGGCCGGGGCCGGGAGGAGCGCCCCGGGACGCAAGGCCACCCCGTGGTGCTACTCGGCGGTGCCTCCTCCTCGCCGGGGTCCGCCCGCGAGCTCGCCGCGGAGCTCCTCAGGGCCGGGGTCGAGGTCGCCGGCGCCGTGCCAGGAGAGCTCCCCGCGCTCGGCGAGGGCACGGTGGTAGCCGTCCTGGATCCGAACCTGACGGCGGCGGCGCAGGTGGCCGAGAGGCGGGGGGCCAGGGTGGTCAGGACCCTCATGCCCGTGGGGGTTGACGGCACGGCCCGCTTCGTGCAGGACGTGGCCGGGGAGGCGGGGGTCCGGGCGAACGAGGTGTCCCGGGCGCGCTCGGTCTGGGAGGAGCTCGGGGCTCTGAGGAGCCGCATCCGGGGCAAGAGGATCTTCTTCGCCGGGGATACGGGGGTCGAGATCCCGCTCGCCCGCTTCCTCGCCGACGCCGGGGCCGTGGTCCTGGAGGTCGGGGCGCCGCGGCTCGACAGGAGGTTCCTCGCGCCCGAGGTGCAGGCCCTGGGCCCCGACGTGGACGTGGTAGTCTCCCCCGACTGGCGGGGGCAGATGGAGCGCATCGAGGAGGCCCGCCCTGACGTGGTGGTCGCGAGCCCGGGGCTCTACGTGCCGCTCGTCGCCAGGGGGCACCTGTGCCGCTCCCCCTGGGACTTTCTCGAGGCCGGCCTCTACGGCTACGCGGGCGCCCGGCGCGTCCTGGAGCTCCTCGCGCGCACCTTCGAGCGGGCGGAGACCCTCGACGCCCTGAACCTGTGAGGTCCGCTTGAGGCTCCTGCGCGGCGTCTACGAGGGGCCTGGGAGCCACGGCATCCTGCGCGTGGCCGCGAGCCTGCGGGGCGTGCACGCCGTGCTGCGCGCGCTGCCGGGCGAGGGCTACTTCCCAGCGCTCTACGGGAGCCGGGAGCGGGTAGGGGAGGCGGCCCCCGTCACCCTGAGCCCGCTCGGCGAGGAGGCGAAAGAATCACCGGGGGACCTCGCCCGCGACCTCGCAAGCGTCGTCCGGCGCCACCCGAGAGCCGAGACCATCGTGCTGGCCCGCTCGGAGGCTGCGCTCCTCTCCGGAGAGAACGTCCCTGCCACCTCCCTCGCCGAGTCCTTGGGGACCGCAAAGACCCCGCGGCTGGTTACGTGCTCGTGGGAGGCTCCCGGCATGAGGGAGACCGAGGCCGCGGAGCTCGCGCTCGAGGACCTCATCCGGGCCCACGTGCGGGGGAGGCCGGAGAGGAGCCCCTACCCGACGGTCAACCTCTTCGGGCCGCCGGTCTTCGGCCCGAGCGCGGGTGCCGAGTACGCCGAGGCCGAGCGGCTTTTGGACCTGATCGGGGTCGAGGTCAACGCCAGGGTGCCGCTCGGGGCGGGCGCCGCGGAGCTGGCCCGCCTCCCCCGCGCCTGGGCCAACGTGCTCCTCTACCGGGAGGTCGGCGAGTCGGCGACGCTCTACCTGCAAGACGAGTTCGGAACGGGGCGGGTGACGACCCCCATGATAGGCGCCGCCGGGACGGGCGCCGCGCTGCGGGCCGTGGGCGAGCTGTGCGACCTCGACCCGAAGACCGTGCAGCGGACGATCTGGACCGAGCTCGCCCACACGGCGAAGCTCCCGTGGTACGCGCGGCTGGAGCCGCCCGAGGTCTTGCAGGGCCGCAGGGTCGCCATCTTCGGCGACTTCACCTACCCTCTGGGCCTCGGCTACGCCCTGGCCCGCGAGGTCGGCCTCGAGGTCGCCGCCTGCGGCACCTACCTCACCCACCTCGAGCGGGACTTCCTCTTCCACGCCAACACCTTCACCGAAGGTGCTTTCGTCGAGGACGACCCCGCGGAGGTGGCGGCCCGCGTCGAGGCCGCCAGCCCCGACCTCGTCGTCGGGACCCACCTGGAAGAGGAGGTGGCCGACTCCCTTGGCGTGCCCTTCCTCCCCCTCTGTCCTCCCGCAAAGGGCACGCCCTTCGTGGGCCGGCCCCTCATGGGCTACGCCGGGTCAAGCGTCCTCGCCGACGCGCTCGACGGGGTACTGACCAGGTCGCGGAAGGAGGCTGCGAAGGATCAGGGGCAGCCGTAGACCGAAGGGGCGGGAGCTAGCGCGGGTCCCGCCTCTACCGGCTCGGACGGGGTGACGCGCGAGGTCTTCCTGGAGTCCCGACCCCGAGCCGATATAATGCCGTCCCGTGGGCATCAGGGACTTTATCAGGCACCTCGAAGAGCACAGGGAGAGGCTGCAGAGAGTACCCGAGCTCTCCGACGCCGAGCGCGAGGAGACCCTTCGGGAGGCCGAGACCATGGTCGGGATGGCCGACGCGGCGATCCGGGAGCTCGAGTCGGTGATCGGGAACCGGCGGATCAACCTGCCCGAAGAGCACGCCGTCCGCTTCGCCCAGGACGTCTTCCTCTACCTGCGCGAGGAGGAGGAGAAGGTGAAGGAAGCGCTGCGAGGGTTGGCCCCCGGCGACGCGGCCACCCCCTAGCCGCAGCCGGCCGCGGCGTGGTCCGTGCGGCCCGCCTTCGGGGGAATCCACACTACTCCTTGCCGCGTCCGCCCTCAGGGGGTACAACGTAGGTCGTCACGGGTCTCACTCGTATAGACCCCGCGACCGGCGGGGCGCCCCGGACGCCTACAGGAGGTATGCGAGACGTTGGACACAAAGAGCAGAGCCCGCTCCCTTCTCCTGCACGCCGCCGCGCTGGCCGCCCTGCTCGTCGTGGGGTGTTCGGAGGAGAGATCCGAATCACCGGAGAGCAACGCCGCCGCGGCCCAGGCCTCCCCCCAGATCTCGGTCCCCTCGCGGATACCGGAGGACGAGCCGGTGGCGCGGGTGGCGGCGCGGGTCGGGCCCAGCGTGGTGCAGGTCAACGTAGAGGTCACGCAGCGGACGCCGCTCGGGACCCAGAGGGGCGAAGGGGTAGGGAGCGGCGTGATCTACAGCCCCGACGGCTACATCGTGACGAATAACCACGTGGTCGAGGGGGCGCGCGAGGTGTCCGTCGCGTTCGCCGACGGCACCACCGAGAGCGCGGAGGTCGTGGGCGCCGACCCCTACTCCGAGATAGCGGTGCTGCGCGTGGACCGCGGCGGTCTGCCGGCGGCAAGCTTCAGCGGGGAGGATCTCCTCGTGGGCCAGCTCGCCGTCGCCATCGGCAGCCCTTCCGGCTTCGAGTCCACAGTCACCTCAGGCATCGTCAGCGCCGTCGGGCGCGAGTTCCCCCCCGAGCTCACCGGCGATGACCCTGAGGCGAGCCGGGCGCTCGTCGACCTCGTCCAGACCGACGCGGCGATCTCCCCCGGCAACTCCGGCGGCGCGCTCGCGAACCGCGACGGGGAGATCATCGGCATAAACGTCGCCTACCTGCCACCCTCGGAGACCGGGGCCGTGAACCTCGGGTTCGCCATCCCGTCGGACACGGCGACCTCCATCGCCGACCAGCTCATCGAGACCGGCGAGGTCTCGACCCCCTACCTCGGCGTCGTCACCGTCGACCTCGAGCCGGAGAGCGCGGAACGCTTCGGCCTACCCATAGACTCCGGCGCGCTCGTGCAGAGGGTCAAACCGGGCGGCGCCGCCGACGAAGCCGGGGTGCGGCGGGGTGATGTGATCACCGCTCTGGGCGACTCGGAGATAGCGAACTACGGGGATCTACTCGGCGCGCTGCGCGACTACCAACCGGGCGACACCGCCAGGCTTACCGTCTTCCGTAACGGCGAGGAGAGGACGCTGAGCGTGACGCTCGGCGAGCGTCCGGAGTAGTAGGGAGGGAGAGATGCAAGGCACCTGGACCAGGCGGCTACTCGAGACCTTCGCCATCGTCACGCTCGGGGACGGAATAATCGCGTTCCTCTCCCCGAGGGAGCACTCGCTTCTCTGGGAGGTCGGTCCGGAAGGCGCCCGCAAGACCGCCCGCTTCTTCGCGGATAACCCCACCCTCATGCGCCTCCTCGGCGCCTCCCAGGTTGCCTTCGGCCTCTGGCTCGCCTTCCGCCAGTACCGCGGGCGGTAACCGCTCCGGACGATAGCCCGCGCGTGTGTAGCCCTCCCCAACGGAGCGGCCCCGCGGCGATAGAATAACGCGGTGGCCCACACACACGAACACGGTACGCGTACGGAAGACCGCCGGGCGCTGGCGGTAGTGCTCGCGCTTACGGCGGGCTTCACCGCCGTCGAGGTCGTCGGCGGCCTCCTGACCGGGAGCCTCGCGCTGCTCGCGGACGCTGGGCACATGCTCTCGGACAACCTCTCGCTAGGTCTCGCCCTCTTCGCCGCCTGGCTGGCCGGCAAGCCAGCCACACCAGAGAGGAGCTTCGGCTACCGGCGGGCCGAGATCCTGGCGGCCCTGGCTAACGGGGTCGCGCTGGTGGCGATCTCGATCTGGGTCTTCGTCGAGGCTTTCTCGCGGTTGCGGGAGCCCACGGAGGTTCTGGGCACACCGATGCTGGCGGTCGCGACCTTGGGTCTCCTCGTCAACGTGGCTGGCGCCTTTATCCTCTCGCGGTCGGGCGGCGAGAGCCTCAACGTCGAGGGCGCGATGAGGCACGTGATCGCCGACGCTCTGGGCTCCGTGGGCGCGATGGCCGCCGCCGGCGTCATCATCCTCACCGGCTGGCGCTACGCCGACCCCCTGATCAGCACCGCCATTGGGCTCCTGATCCTGGCGAGCTCCTGGAGGCTCCTGCGCGACTCGACCAACGTCCTCCTCGAAGCGACCCCCCGCGGCCTGAACGCGGAGGAGGTGGGCCGCAGGATGGCCGCGGCCGAAGGCGTAACGGAGGTCCACGACCTCCACATCTGGACCATCACCTCGGGCTTCCCCGCCCTCTCCGCCCACGTCCTCGTCGGCCACCACGAGAACTGCCACGCCCGCCGCCGCGACCTCGAAGAGCTTTTGGCCCACGAGTTCGGGATCTCCCACACCACCCTTCAGGTGGACCACGCGGGCGACCACCACGCCTCCCTCCAGACCCTCCGCTTCCCCTCCCGCAGCGAGCGGTAGACAGAGACCGTCCCGCCAACGCGCAACCCGCATCGGGACGATTCGTGGCGCGCGAGGGGTCGCCCGGCCTGGTACCCCTCGGAGAGGCGGGCTCCGTATGCTAGGATCTCGTCGGAGGCTAGAGAAGGAAGATCTTGACGACGAGGAGCAGCGGGCGCGGCCGGGCCAGCGGGTCCGGGGGTTCCACAAGGACATACGTAATCGTCGGGGCGATAGCCGCCCTGTTTCTCGCCGGCTTTATCGCGCTCGTCGTGATAGACGCCCGCCAGCAGGCGGCCAGCACCCCCCCCGTCGAGGTCCAGACCTACGACGTGGGTCCGGCCGGCGATCACTCCGAAGAGGACGTGGACTACGAGCAGAGCCCCCCCGTCGGCGGGGAGCACAACCCCGTCTGGCAGAACGAGGGGTTCTACGAGGAGCCGATACGCGACGAGAACGCCATCCACACCTTAGAGCACGGGGCGGTCTGGATCGCCTACAGCCCCGACCTGCCCGCCGACCAGCAAGATCGGATACGCGAGCTCGTCGAAGCACGGACCTGCATGCTGGCGAGCCCCTACCCCGGCCTCGACTCCCCCATCGTGGCCTCGGCCTGGGGCAAGCAATTGGAGCTTGAGGACGCCGACAGCCCCGACCTGGAGCGGTTTATCCGGGCCTACCGCCAGGGCCCGCAGACCCCCGAGCTAGGCGCCACCTGCACGGGCGGCACGAGCGCTACGGCGTAGTAAGAGCGGGCGCGCAGCGAGCGCCGGGCGGGAACATGCGTAAGCGAGGTTGAGAGTAGTGAAGCGAGGTACGTCTATCTCCCCGTCCGCGGCGCCCTGGCTGCTCGCCGTGGTCTTCGGCGCTTTGGCCGTCACCGTGCTCGCGCTCTACCTGACGAGCAGGCCGCCCGCGGACGACTCGGCGGAGGCCGGCTTCGCCCGGGACATGATGGTCCACCACGCCCAGGCCGTCGAGATGGCCGAGATCCTGCGCGACAAGCCCGTAAGCCCAAGGATGCAGACGCTCGCCAAGGACGTCTCCCTCACCCAACAGGCCCAGATCGGCCAGATGCAGGGCTGGCTCGCGGTTTGGAGACTACCGATGACCGGCGCCGAGCCCGCGATGGCCTGGATGGGCCATCCCACGACCGGCCGCATGCCCGGCATGGCGACTCCCGAGGAGATAGAAGCCTTGCGAAAAGCCTCTCCAGAGCAGGCCGAAAGGCGCTTCCTGCAACTCATGATCCCGCACCACCAGGCCGCCGTGCCGATGGCCGAGGCCGTCCTCGACGAGACAGACCGCCCCGAGGTCAGGCGCCTCGCCGAGGGCATCATCGCCTCGCAGAAGGCCGAGATAGAGGTCATGCGGGAGATGCTCGAAGATCGGGGAGCGAAGCCCGAAGGGGGCTCGTCCTCGCACAGAGGACACCACCACTAAGTACAGACAGATAAATCCTGACGGGTGTAAGCTGTGGGCCGGAGGGGCTGCCCATGAGACCAATCCGGATTCCCAAGCTTAAACTCGGAGTAA
>JADDPV010000287.1:4295-9301 GCA_016781705.1 Rubrobacter sp. | reverse complement strand
CCTTGACTTCCAAGACGGTTGCTTTCTCTTGACTGCTCTCCTCCTACGTTAGCTCCATTTTCGGGGGTTGCATATTCCAGAAATCTGTAATTCTCGCGCTTGAGGGGGTCGCAAAAGTGCTGTACGATACAATTCAGGCAAGGTCAGGAGTGCTAACCCCACATGGAAGCGTAGAGCCATGAGTCCAAGCGCCGTTGTTGAGGAGCGGGTCTTCAGCGAGATCAGACGTCTGTGCCTCGCTGATCTCGACGAAACGACCCTGTTCAGGGAGGTTATCGCGTGTCTACGACACGCGGTACCGATCGACACTTATCGGGCTCTAAAGATCGATCCTCTGAGCGGACTGCCCACGGGTTCGTTCACCGAAGAGCCGGACCAGCCGGCTAGAGCGCGTTTCTTCCTTGAGCACATCTACTTCGAGGACGACGTGCTCGAGTTCAACTGGATGGCGCGGAATCGACATCCGGTGGCCCTGCTCTCCGAAGCCACCGGGGGCAACCTCGAGCGCTCCCTGCACTGGCGGGAATTGCTCGGTCCCGAGGGCTTTGGGCATGAGGCGCGCGGTGTCTTCACCATAAGCCAGGAGCTTTGGGGCGGCATTTGCGCGATACGAGAAAGGGGTCGCCCCGACTTTAGCTCCCACGAGGTGACCCTCCTGCGTCGAATCGCTCCGCACCTGGGCGCCGGCCTCAAAGCAGCGGTGCTTCGCTCTCGGGTCTCTCGCGAGGACAACGGCGACCGAGCCCCTGGGGCACTGGTCCTCGACCAGCGGGGTTGGGTCTTACACTACACGGCGGCCGCCGAACGCTGGCTAAGGGACCTGGGAGACCTGGGCCCTGGGTGGCGGGAAGGCGACGGCCTCCCGGTGGCGATATGGTCGGCGGTAGGGGCGTTGCGCCGGGCACTAAAACCGCAGGCGGAGCGAGATCGAGCCGGCGTCCCACGCGTCTGTGTGCGGGCGCGATCCGGCCGCTGGCTAACGCTGCACGCTTCCATGAGCGAGTCACAGCATCTGGGCAGCCCGGGCGAGATAGTGATCGTCATCGAGCCGGCCGGATCTAAAGAGATGGCGTGGCTGCACACGGCCACCTACGGCCTGAGCCCCCGGGAAGAGGAGGTGGTCGGGTTCGTGGTGCGCGGCGCTTCGACCAGGCAGATCTCGCAAGCCCTCTACGTCACCGAAGACACCGTCCAAAAACACATCCAGAACGTCTTCGGGAAGGTCGGCGTCAGGAGCCGCCAGGCGCTCGTCAAGCGGCTCTACCTCAACACCATCTTCCCGTAGGAAACGTCGCCTGGTAGCCTATAGCGCAAACAGCGCAGGGCTCGTCGGAAGGATCGCGACTAGAGCGACCGGTATCTGCTTATGATAGTCTACGGATGCCCGACGAAGGCTGCGGGAGAGAGTCGCGGAGGGACGGGGGAGACCCTCGCGGCGGCCGCCGAAGGTGAAAGGCTCGGCGCGGCGAGAGCCGCCGCGGGCCGAATCTCTCAGGCGAAAGGACCGCGAGCCGGAGGGCGTCCTGGAGAGTCCGGCCGCTCCGCGGCCGGCGCCGACGGGGTAACACTCTCAGGTCTTCGGACAGGACGGAAAAAGAAACGTCCTAGAAGGCAAGGGGGTAGAACCACGTGGCGCGTTTCACGCCGCACACCGAGGCCGATATCCGCGAGATGCTCGACGCTATAGGGGCCGGGTCGGTAGACGACCTCTTCGCCGATGTCTCGCCCAAGCTCGAAGGGGAGCTGGACCTCCCGCCGGCGCTCTCGGAGTACGAGGCGCTCGAAGACGTAAGGAGGCTTGCCGGGGAGAACGTCGCGGGGCTCCCGATCTTCCTCGGCGCGGGTGCTTACGATAGGATCACGCCCTCCGCCGTCGGCGCGATCACCTCGCGCGGGGAGTTCCTCACCTCGTATACGCCGTATCAGCCGGAGATCAGCCAAGGCACCCTGCATACCATCTTCGAGTTCCAATCCGTGATCTCCGAACTAACCGGCCTCCCCTTCTCCAACGCTTCCGTCTACGACGGCGCCAATGCCGTCGCCGAAGCCGCCCTCATGACCGCCCGCCAGACCAAACGCGACCCGAAGGTGGCCGTGTCAAAGGGCCTCAACCCTCGCTACCGCGAGGTGATAGAGACCTACGGTGTCGAGATCGTAGAATTGTCATACAACAATGGTACGACAGACTTTTCGAGTGTGCCGGATGACGTCTCCGGCGTCTTCGTGCAGAGCCCCAACTACTTCGGGATTGTCGAGGACGTGCGCGCGGCGTCGGAGGTGGCACGCGGGGCTGGGGCTCTGGCGGTGGCGGTGTGCGACCCGATCTCGCTCGCCGTCCTCGAAGCACCGGGCAACCTCGGGGCGGACGTGGCGGTGGGGGAGACGCAGCCGATGGGGATGCCGCTACTCTTCGGTGGCCCCTACGCTGGGTACATGGCTACCCGCCAGGGGCTTGTCCGCCAGCTCCCCGGACGCATCTGCGGCGAGACGACGGACCGGGAGGGCAAGCTCGCCTACGTCCTCACCCTCCGCGCCCGCGAACAGGACATCCGGCGCGCGAGGGCGAACTCCAACATCTGCACCAACCAGGCCCTCACCGCCCTCGCCGCGACCGTCTACGCCTCGCTCATGGGCCCGGAGGGGCTGCGCGAGGTGGCGGAGCTCTCTACTTCCAAAGCGCACTACCTCGCCGGTAGGTTGCAGGAGGCGGGGTTCGATCTGCGCTACCCCGACGCGCCGTTCCTCTGGGAGTTCGCGGTGGAGATGCCGGACGTGGGACGCGTGGACGAGGCGCTCTTGGAGGCCGGCATCGTCGGGGGGCTCGACCTCGGGGACGGGGCGATGCTCGTCGCGGTGACGGAGAAAAGGAAAAAGGAAGAGCTCGACCGGTTCGTGGAGGTGGTCAAGGATGCTGGGTAACCTGATCCGGGACAGAGGCCGCCCCGGCCGCCGCGGCTACACGCTCCCGAAGCTCGACGTGCAGAAGACGGACCTCGAGAAGGTCTTGCCGGAGGGCTCGCTGCGCAGGGAGAAGCCGGGGTTGGCGGAGGTGGACGAGCCGACCGTGCTCCGGCACTACACCAACCTCTCGCGCGAGAACTGGGGCATAGACACGAACTTCTACCCCCTCGGCTCCTGCACGATGAAGCACAACCCGCGCGCCAACGAGGCCGCCGCGGCCGCCCCGGGCTTCGCCGGCCTTCACCCCTCCCAGCCCGCCACGCAGGTCCAGGGAGCCCTGAAGGTCATGCACGAGCTGCAAGGCTTCCTGGCGGAGATAAGCGGCCTGCCGGCGGTCTCGTTGCAGCCGATGGCCGGCGCCCAGGGCGAGCTTACGAGCATCCTCATGATCAAGCGCTATTTCGAGGACGGCGGGGACGGCGAACGCACCACTGTGCTCGTCCCCTCGACGGCACACGGCACCAACCCGGCGACGGCCTCGATGGCCGGCTTCGACTCGGAGGAGATAGGGCTCGACGAGCGCGGGTGCGTGGACGTGGCCGAGCTGCGCGAGAAGGTGGACGGGACGACCGCGGCGCTCATGATCACCAACCCCAACACCTGCGGCGTCTACGAGCGCAACATCGCCGAGATAGCAGACGTCCTGCACGAGGCGGGCGCCTTCCTGTACATGGACGGGGCGAACATGAACGCGAACGTCGGCCGCGTTCGCCCCGCCGATGCCGGCGTGGACGTGATGCACTTCAACTTGCACAAGACCTTCTCCACCCCGCACGGCGGCGGCGGCCCCGGCTCCGGCGCCATCGCCTGCTCGGCGGTCCTGGCCCCCTTCCGCCCCGACCCCGTCGTCGAGAAGGACAGGGATGGCTACGCGCTGGTCCGTCCCGGGAAGACCATCGGGCGCGTCGCGGGGTTCCACGGTAACTTCGGCGTGATCCTCAAAGCCTGGAACTACATCAAGATGCACGGCCCGGAGCTGAAGGAGAACACCGACTTGGCCGTGCTGAACGCCAACTACGTCCGGGCGCGCCTCAAGGGCACTTACCGCATCCCCTACGAGGGTCCGTGCAAGCACGAGGTCGTCGTCCAGCCCCCTAAGGGCAAGAAGGCGCTCGACATCGCCAAGGGCCTCATAGACCATGGCTTCCACCCGCCGACGGTCTACTTCCCGCTCGTCGTCAAGGAGGCGATGCTCATAGAGCCCACCGAGACGGAGTCCAAGGAGACCCTCGACGACTTCGTCGGCGCGATGCTGGAGCTGGCCGAGATGGGGCCGGAAGAGCTTGAGGAGGCCCCAACGAACGCCCCCACCCGCCGCCTCGACGAGGCCCGCGCCGCCCGCAAGCTCAAGGCCCGCTGGTAGCCGATGGCGAGAGAAGCACTCCGGCGCACCCCGCTCTACGAGGAGCACGGGGCCGCGGGCGCGAGGCTCGTCCCCTTCGCCGGGTGGGAGATGCCCGTACAGTACGGCGGCCCGGAGGGCGGCATCAAGGCCGAACACGGGGCCGTGCGCACGCGGGCGGGCCTATTCGACGTCTCGCACATGGGCGAGGTCGCCTTCGGGGGACCGGACGCCGAGCGGGCAGTCCAGCGCCTCGTGACGCGCGACGTATCCCGGCTCGCGGTCGGCCAGGCCGGGTACGCGGCGGTTTGCCTCCCGAGCGGCGGTACCGTGGACGACGTGCTCGTGTACCGTCGCGAGGACGACTTCATGCTCGTCGTCAACGCCGCCAACCGCAAGAAGGACCTCGCGCACTTCCGGGAGCACACGGACGACCTCGACATCGAGGTCACCGACGAGTCCGACGACTGGGCGCTGCTGGCCGTGCAAGGCCCCGAGTCCGGGAGGATTCTGCAAACCCTCACCGCCGCGGATCTGCCCGCCCTCAAGTATTACCGTTTCGCCGAGGGAGAAGTGGACGGCGCTTACGCGGTGATCTCGCGCACCGGCTACACCGGCGAGGACGGCTTCGAGTTGTTCGTGAGGCCCGGCGACGCGCCCGCCCTGTGGCGGCGTCTCGTGCGGTCTGGGGCGACCCCGGCGG
>JADDPV010000287.1:0-4132 GCA_016781705.1 Rubrobacter sp. | reverse complement strand
TTTGAACGTACCCGGGGATCTGCGGTACACCAGGAGCCACGAGTGGGTCCGCCAGGAGGGGGACGTCGCAACCGTCGGCATCACCGACCACGCCCAGGACGAGCTCGGCGACGTCGTCTTCGTCGAGTTACCCGAGAAGGGCGCGACCTTCGCGGCCGGCGACGCCTTCGGCGTCGTGGAATCGGTCAAGGCCGTCTCCGACCTCTACGCTCCGGTGGGCGGTGAGGTCGTCGAGGTCAACGAGGCTCTAAACGACAGCCCAGAGAAGATAAACGAGGACCCCTATGGGGGAGGTTGGATCCTGAAGCTGCACGTCTCGGGCGAGGGCTCAGCAGGAGGCGACTTGCTCTCCGCCGCAGACTACGAGAAGCTCATCGAAGAGGAGTAGTGGCGGCGAGGTTCTCCGGCCTCTCGAACAGCACCCTCGACGCCATAGGCGACACGCCGCCGCTGGAGATCGAGCGCGCATCACGAATTACATGATCGAAAGTACAGAAGGGGAGGGCGCCTCCGCCCCGGCGACACGATCGTAGAGAGTCGCCGCCGTCAAGGGCTACCGGATGCTCGTCGTGATGCCGGAGGGCATGCCGGGCGAGCGGATCGCCATAAGCCCCGCCTTCGGCGCCGAGGTACTGCACGTCGGGTACTTCCACGTGGACGCGGCTCTGGAGAGGGCGAAGGAGTGGGGGGCCGAAGGCCCGGTCACTTTTCCCCGTCGCAGTTCGAGTCCGCGTGGAACGTCGAGGCGAACTGCGCGACGGGCTCGGGCCGGAGATCCTCTCTCGCGTTCCGCGAGGCCAACGCGGACGCCAGGCTCTTCGCGATGGAGCCCTCGGAGTCGGCGCCGCGGCTGTGCGGCGAGGTGGGGGAGTACCTGATCGAGGGCATCTTCGCCCGTCAGGAGAACCTCGTCGATACCACCCTCGCCGTGGACTCCGAGGAGGCCGTAGAGAGATGCGCCGTCTCGCCAAGACCTACGACCTCTTCGTCGGCCCCGACTCCCGTGGCACGTCATCACCGCGAAAGGGGTCAAGGATACTTATCCCAGGCTGCGGGCGGTCGTAACCCTGTTCTGGTGACGAGGGCGAGCAATATACAGCGGAGCACTTCGCCCCAACCGGCGAGGTCCGCGCGAGCGCCGTGAAGCTCGTATAATTTGGCCGTTGGGGGATAGCCTCGTGTTTATTTCGCCGACCGGCATGCAACGCTTTATGGCCCCTGGTAACACTCTGGTAACAATTTCGCAACTATTTGTTCTCCACCTCTTGAGCGCGCCAAAAGGTATGTTAGCGTGGGTGTGTGCCAAGAGCATATAGATATGACGACCGATCTACGAAGGAGGTGTGATGATCGAAAACCTGCGAGTAGCTTTGCCGAACACGAGGGACGCTTTCGGGATGTTTTTCGGGAAGCTGTTTCTTGGGGAGCGGGCTTCCGGGTTGCGGCGGAGATTGTGGGCGAGGTTGACCCAGGTTATGGGCAGCGGCGCCCTGATCCTGCAGACGGCGGTCGCGGCGAGCGCGGCGTGGTACCTGGCGAGCCTGGTTCTCGGGCACGATCAGCCGTTCGTCGCGGCGATCGCGGCGGTCATCACGTTGGGGGCGACGTCTGGTAGGGAGGGCCGGCGGGCGGTCGAATGGGTCCTGGCGGTGGCGTTGGGGCTCACGGTCGCCGATCTCGTGGTGCTCATCACGGGTTTCGGGACGTTGCAGATCGCGGCGGTCGTCGCGGTGGCAATGGCGGCGGCGAGGTTCCTGAGCCGGGGTGAGATGCTGGCGACCGAGGCCGGGATATCGGCGGTGCTGGTGGTCACCCTCGACCCCTCGACCGCCGGCCCGACCCCCGACCGGTTCCTCGACGCGCTGGTCGGCTGCGGCGTGGCTTTAGGCGTACACGCGCTCTCGCCGCTCAACCCCGGGCGCGTCGTCGAGCGGGCCGCCCGGCCCATCTTCGACAACCTCGCCGGCGCTTTGGAGAGGACGGCTGGCGCTTTGGAGGCCGGCGACGTCGAAGGGGCCGAGCGCGCGCTAGAGGCGGTGCGCACAATAGACCCCGAGGTCGCCGGCCTCAAGGAGGCGCTCGACGCCGGCTACGAGGACGCCAGGATCTCGCCGGGAGCCTACAGGTCGCTCAGTCGCCTGCGCTCCTACGCCGCGGCGGCCGACCAGCTGGACCTCGCCGTCCGTAACACCCGCGTCCTCGCCCGCGCCGCGGTCCAGGCCACGCGCGCCGGCGAGCCCGCTCCCGAGCCCCTCCCCGAAGCCGTCCGCGACCTGGCTGGATCCGTGAGAAGCCTCGCCGGAGAGTTCCGGGAGCCTATCCGCCGGGACGCAAGCGACCGAACGAAAGACGCCGGGGCGGTGGAAGCCGGGAGGCTCGCGCTGGAGGCTGCGGGCGAGGCGACGACCGTGCTCAAGGAGCGCGGCGACCTGACGACCAGCATGCTCGTCGGGCAGGTCCGGTCTACCAGCGTGGATCTCCTCCGGGCCTCCGGCATGAGCCCCGACGATGCCCTCGCCGCCCTCGACGAGGCGACGCGCGAATACGCGCCATAATCTTCCGATCCCCCGTCAGGGGGCCAGGAGCGAGAACGGGTAGAGGGGCACGTTCCTCAAGACCCAGTAGAGCAGGATGGTCCAGAGCGCCAGGTGCGCCGCGAGGGGCGAGGCGAGGACATCCGGTAAGGGGCGCCGGTGCGGCCCGGCGGTTACGAGGGAGAGCGCAGAGTACCCGAGCAACGGGAGCGCAAGCACCATCAGGGGGTTCAGCCCGAACGCCGCCACGAGGTCGCCATGCAGCAGTTCGTGCAGGGCGCGGGTGGTACCACAGCCGGGGCACCACCCGCCGGTGAGGGCGTGGAAGGGACAGGGCGGGTAGAAGGTCGAGGTCGAGGGATCGAAGAAAAACAGGACCCCGGCGCCCGCGGCGGTGAGGCCCAGGGAGCCGACGGCGAAGATCGGCTTCGCCGCCGGCTTCTCCAGGAGGTTCGCTCTCTCCGTCCGGCGCTCTCCAGTTGAGGGTGTCTCAGTTGACACTGCTGTACTGATCTGTCGCGCCCCCAAGTAGGATCAGGTTAAAGATGCCGAATGCGAAGCCAATTATGATCACCACTATACCCACGACCACCGAGACTATAAGCCAGATGTTGGCGGTCCTCGCTGCCCGCGAGGCACCCGCGTAGTCGCCCGCTTGAGACTTCGAACGCGCCTGGACGCTGTAGACTATTGCCACTATCCCGCCGGGCAGGCAGCAGAGGATCGTCGCCGCTATGCTGAGCGGCAGCAAGTACCCGGGGACGTTCGCTCCCGGCGGTCGTACCTGACCGAAACCTCCGCTCATCCTCGGTCTCCTCTCTCGTCGAGGTCGAAGCAACCGGATGAATTATTCCAGCACGCCACGCGCCGCGCAACGGGCGACGCAACGAGCAAATCCTGCCGCCGCGTCGCCCGGCTCGAGCTCCGGAAAGATCTCCAAAGAATAGGCATACCCAGGTCCCCGCCGTTAACGCTTGCTTAACGCCCGCCGGATAGGTTCATGCCGGCGAGTGTCGGTTCGCGCGGAAAGGAAGAGGTCCATGAGGGCTTTGTCGAATGGGGTGTGGGGGAGAGGTTCGGAGGGGAAGGCCGCGGCGGTGCGGGAGGCGCGGAGCCTCGTCGAGGCGGCTCACGCGGCGCAAAAGGAGTTGGCGCGCTTCGACCAGCGCAAGGTGGACCGCATCTGCGAGGCGATGGTCCAGGCGGCGCTCGGCGAGGCGACTCGCCTGGGGGAGATGGCGGTCGAGGAGACCGGCTTCGGCGTGGCCGCCGACAAGCGGGAGAAGAACCGCTTCGCCGCCGAGGGCGTGTGGCGGCGTTTCCGCGAAGCGCGCACGGTCGGCGTCGTCCGCAGGTCGAGGGACGTGGTGGAGGTGGCGAGCCCGCGCGGCGTCGTCGCCGGGTTCGTCCCCTCGACCAGCCCGACCTCCACGGTGATCTTCAAGTCCATCATCTGCGTGAAGTCGCGCAACGCCCTCGTTCTCTCGCCGCACAGCGCGGCGATCCGCTGCACCGGCGAGGCGGCCCGCGTCGTGCGCGAGGCCGGAGAGGGGGCGGGGCTGCCGCCCGGTGCGATCGGGTGCGCGACAGCGGGCGAC
>JADDPV010000025.1 GCA_016781705.1 Rubrobacter sp. | reverse complement strand
GTATCTTTGGCATGCTCGTATTATGCCATCAATAAAGCGGAACGGTATTACACCGCTGCATGCAGAATAACATCCTTCAGAAAGGAGCTATGCCGCAACGTCCGAGACACTGGCTCAATGGGGATCATCCTATTCACCGAAGTCTTCCCTCCGTCAACGAGGTCCGTAAAACGGTATCGTACGAATGGCTGCACAGGCCCGGTTGACCGAGTGGTGGTGGGCCGGTAGCCTTTGGGCATGGCGAACGTTTCCTTCGCCGATCTGCTCGAGTTGAGCGTCCCCGAGCGCATCCAGCATCGCCGCCGAGCCGGGCGCGCTGCTGCTCACCGACCCGCAGCGGTCTGAGATCGGGTGCCGCTTGGCCGAGCATGACCGCAACCCCGGATCGGCGATTCCCTGGGAAGAGGTCCGCGCTCGGCTGTACCAGCGATCCGGGTGACGCGCCGGCTGGTCTTCCGCCCCGAAGCGAACCTCAAGGTCAATGAAGCGGCCGAATGATACGAGGCGCTTGGCAGAGGCTCGCCGTCGAGTCCCTGCGCGTCCTAGATACCTGCTCGAATCCACCCGACGCGACCCGCTGCTCTACCCGGCCGGTGCACGAAGAGGCGAGGCAGGCGGAGCTGCGGCGTTTCCCTTACAGCGTGATCTGCGCGCTTCGCGAGGACGGGATCTTGGTGATCGTGTGCTCCCACGCTCGGCGCAACCCGAAGCGCTGGCAGGACCATCAATAGATCCTCTGCAAAGGGTCGCCGACGAACATGCTATCGCGCGGGTGCCACCAAACCCGATGTTCATATAAGCCGGGTGGGCAGTTCATCCCATGTAGATGAGCTCGGACCTTCCTTCGGCGACCTCGGTAAGGATGTCGGCCAAGTTGCGGCGTACTCCGCCGATGGCGGTCATCTGCTCCTCCGACACCCCACGGGTGTCGAGGCATCCGGGTCAGAGCGAGACCAGGTAAGCGCCGCGCGCACCTGCCCGCGCCTTCTCCCGCAGGTCGTCCCCCTGAGCCGAAGTTATTATCCATCCAACTGTGCGACCCTGACCCCATCTCCGGCCAGGCGAACCTCGGCTTCGAGGCCCGCTTTGGTCGCGACCTCGGCGAAGTGGTAAGCACTCCAGGCCGGTTTCGGGTTCGATCCCGGGTCGTCGGAAGCGAAGAAGATCAGCTTCTTCCTGCTCATTCGTGTGCCTCCCTTTTTCACAACACCCCTTCGCTCGCGCGGAGCAGTGTCTTAGTGTACTCATGCCGGGGATGCTCGATCAGCCGCTCGGTCTCTTCGCACTCGATGATCCGGCCCCTATACATTACGGCGATGCGATCCGAAACGCGGCGGGCCGTCGCCAGGTCATGGGTGATGAAGACGAAGGCCATCCCCAGACGGTCGCGCATCCCCATGATCAGCTCGAGGACGCTCGCCCGCAGCGGGGCGTCCAGCATCGAGGTCGGCTCGTCGGCCACCACAAGCCGGGGCCGTCCTACCAGCGCCCGAGCGACAGGCACCCGCTGGCGTTGTCCCCCCGACAACTCGTGGGGGAAACGATCCATGAACCGGGAGGCGGGCGCCAGGCCTACCTCTTCGAGAGCGGAGACGACCCGAGGACCGCGTTCGCCGGCGGAGAGCCCGGCGATGGCGAGGGGTTCGGCTACCAGGGCCCTCACCCTCATCCCCGGATGCAAAGATTCGTAAGGATCCTGCAGGATCAGGTGCATCCGCCGGCGCACCTTTCGCAGCGCAGGCTCGGAGAGGTCGGTCAGGTCCTGGCCCTCGAACAGTATCCGACCGGTGTCGGGTCGGCGGAGCCCCAGTATGGTCCGCCCAACTGTGCTCTTACCTGCCCCGCTCTCCCCCACGAGTGCGAGGATCTCTCCCGGCATGACCGAGAGCGACACGTCGTCGATAGCGACAACGGGAGGGTCTCGCCGCAGAAGGGTCTGGCGCTGAAACACGTTCGATACATGGTGTAGCTCGAGAATGACCCGTGACCTCGGGTTTTTCGACGGATGCAGGCCGTCCTGCTGGGCGGAGCGGCTTCGAACGGCAGGGGGATGGTTCGGCAGGTCGGATGGGCCGTCCGTGGTCGAAGACAGGGGCTGCCGAGGACCGTGCAAGCCGGGAAACGCGCGCCGGAGGGCCCGCGTATAGGGATGAGTAGGGTTGTCCACGACCTCCTTTCTCGAGCCGCTCTCGACGATCCGTCCTTCGTACATTACGAGGAGGTCGTCCGCCACGCGGGCCACGAGGGGTAGATCGTGGGAGATGAGCAGTATGGCTACGCCCAGGCGGTCACGCAGGTCGACGAGGAGCCGGAGGATGCGAGCCTGGGTGACCACATCGAGGCCGGTGGTCGGCTCGTCCGCCACGAGCAGGGATGGCTCGTTGGCCAGGGCCATGGCGATGATCGCCCGCTGGCGCATGCCCCCGCTGAACTCGTGCGGATAAGCTCCATGACGCTCGCGCGGGATGCCCACGAGCTCAAGGAGTTCGCCGGCACGGACGGCGGCCGCATCCTCGTCGCGGGTCAGCGCCGCCGCCTCCGCCACCTGCCGGTGAACCGTGTAGGCCGGGTTCAGGGCGTTCATAGCGGCCTGAGGTATGAGGGAGACCTCCCGCCCGCGCATCCTGGCCAGCTCGGCCCTCCGGAGGGTCTGGAGGTCACGGCCGTCGAGGATCGTCTCGCCCTCGACGACGCGGGCCGGCGGGTACAGCAGGCCCAGAAGCGCCATCGCGAGCGTGCTCTTTCCGCTGCCCGACTCCCCGACGAGGCCCACGATCTGGCCCCGGCCGACCGTGAGGTTCACCCCGTCCACCGCTCGCACAGACTCCTCGTACTGGACGGTGAGGTCGCGGACCTCGAGCACCGCTCCCGGCGTCCGCTCAATGGTCTTCGTGTGGCGCCCTGCACCGCGTGCCCCGCCCTGACGGCGAGCCGTGCGCCACGTGGCCGGCCGGGCCAGCCGGGGATCGGCCCACTCCTCCACGGCGTAGCCGAGGAACGCCAGCCCTACTATGGCAACCGTCAGGGCCAGCCCTGGAGGGAGGATCCACCACAGCCAGGCGTCCGTGAGGAAGGCGCTGTTCGTGTTCGCAAAGTACAGCATCGTCCCCCAGCTCACCCGGTTCGGATCGCCCAGGCCGAGGAACGACAGCGAAGCCTCGATGAGCACCGCCACGTTGGCGGCCCGCACGAACTGCGCGGCGGTCAGGGCCGACAGCCGCGGGAGGAGGTGGCGTCCGATCACCCGCAATGGAGAAGCCCCCATGGCCCGCGCCGAGACGACGTGCTGGAACTCCCGGATCTTGATGACCTGCGAGCGCAGCACGCGAGCCGGTCGCGCCCACATCACCGCGCCGATCACGACCACCATCGTGAGCATCCCGCGCCCGAAGAAGGCGGCTAGCACGATGGCGAGGACCAGGAAGGGGAAGGCGAGGGTGAGGTCCACGATCCGCATCAGGACGGCCTCCACCCTCCCCCGGTAGTATCCGGCGACCAAGGCCACCGCGAGCCCGATAAAGACCGCCACGAGCGCCGAGAGTAGCCCGATCGCGAGCGAGACGCGCGCCCCGTATATCAGCTGGGCGAACAGGTCCTGTCCCACGTCGTTCGTCCCCAACAGGTGCGAAATGCTCGGCGCTTCGTACGGTCGCCCGGTCGTGGCCTGCGGGTCGTGGCGAGCGACCACCGGAGCGAAGAGCGCCACGAGGCCGAGAACCGCGAGAAACGCGCCGCCCACCAGGCCCGGCGTGCGGCCGGCCGACCCACCCGCGCGCGAGGCAGACGGCTTTCGCGGGGCGCCCGCCCGCGTCCCGGACCCGAGCACCCACTTCTTGATCGCGTCCACGGGGAACCTCATGCGCTGGCCGAGCGGGAATGGCGGACGCGCGGATCGAGCAAGGGGTAGAGGAGATCGTTGACGAAGTTGGCGGCGAGGACCCCGATGGTGAGCAGCAGGAAGGCGCCCTGGAGCACGGGGTAGTCGCGGGCCAGCACGCCCTCGTAGATCAGGCGCCCGATGCCGGGGTAGGAGAAGACGGTCTCCACGACGGCCGCCCCGCCGACGAGTGCGCCCAGGCTGGTCAGCAGGACCGTCGAGACGGGCAGAAGGGCGTTGCGCTGGGCGTGGCGGCGGACCTGACGGAGGATCAGCCCCTTGGCCCTGGCCATCAACACGTAGTCCTCCTGCAGCTCGGAGATCAGCGCCGAGCGGGCCACCAGGTACACCGGACCGATGCCGGCCAGGGTGAGCGTCGCGAGCGGCAGGACGAGCCGCTTGCCCACCTCGACCGGCGACACGTCGCCGATCGCCGGCATGGCGCTGATGATAGGGAAGAGCCCGAGCTGCACGGAGAAGAGGAGGATGAGTAGCATCCCGACGAAGAAGGGCGGCATGGAGTCGATGAGCATCACCGCGCTCAGGGTCCTCACGTCGCCGGCCCTGCCTCGCCTCCACGCGGACCAGAACCCGAGAAGGGTGCCGATCACCGTGGACAGGACCGCCCCGCCGCCTATCAGGAGTGCGGACCACCCCACCCGCTCGACCAGGAGTTCGCCAACGGGCCGGCCGTAGCGGATCGAGTACAAGAGGTCGCCCCTGACCAGCCCCGCCAGGTACTCCCGAAACTGGACCGAGACGGGCTCGTCGAGCCCGTACTGGGAGAGCACCCGCTCGCGCTGCTCGGGCGTGAGGGAACCCGCCTGCTCGGGAGGAAGGAGGTAGTCCACCGGGTTCCCCGGAGCCAGCCGGGGCAGGGCGAAGTTGAGCACCACGGCGACCAGGAGGACCAGACCATACTGAAGCAACGTGCGCGCAGCGTGCGCGGTCACGGGTTACTCCTCCGTGTCTTCGGATGTCTTCCGACGACGGACGACGACGGCGACGATAACGAGGAGGGCGACCGCTCCGACGATCCCTGTCACCAGGAGGCCCCTGTTCGCGGAGCTTTCCTCGACCGTAGACGCGCCGCCGGTCTGCACGTACTCGGGAAGGAAGGAGCGTTTGGTGAAGATCCCGTGCCCAAAGTCCGTCACCCACCCGTCGTAGGCCTCGGGACGGTAGGCGAACTGCCCGTCCGGGTAGTAGAAGACTATCGCCGGGGCCTCTTCGGCAAAGATGCGCTGCATCTCGTGCAAGAGCGGCTTGCGCTCCGGGATGTCGCTCACGGCCGCTTCTTCCGCCAACGCGTCGAACTCCTGATTGCCATACCCCGTCATGGTGTGGCCGAAGCCCTTCCCCCCACCCGGGGAATGGAAGAAGTAGTAGAGGCCGTCGGGGTCGACGTGGGCGTGGGCCTCCAGGCCGGACATGTAAGCGTCGTATTCCGGCACCTGGTCCGGATCCGTCGGACGGCGCTGGCGCAGCGTCGCCGGGTCCAGCGTCTCAGGGGTAAGGCTCACCCCGATCTCGTCGACCTGCCGCGCTACGAGCTGCACCGCCCGAATGGTCTGCGGCTCGAACGACGAAACCAGGACGGAGAACTCCAGGTTGTCCCCCTCGGGCGTCTGCCGCACGCCGTCAGGACCCATCGAGTAACCGGCCTCGTCGAGCAACTCTCGCGCCCGCTCCGGGTCGTACTCGTGCCCGGCCTCGGGCAGCGTCCAGGGCGAATCCGGGTGGATGAAGCTGTCCAACCCGGGGCGTCCCCTGCCGAGGAGTACGGTATCCACCAAAGCCTGCGAGTCGATGGCCAGACTGATCGCCTTGCGCAGCCGGGGATCGTCGAAGGGCGGCTTGCGGGCGTTGAACAGCATCTGCGTCGATTCGAACTTAGTCTCCTCCGCGACCTCGACGTCGCCGGGGAGTTGGTCCACCAGATCCGGGGGCACGTTGCGGCCCACCATGTCTACCTCACCGGTTCGCAGGGCGGAGAATGCGGCGGAAGGGTCACTCACGACCCTCAGTTCGAGCTCGTCCACAGTGGGTCTGCCCTTGAAGTACGCCTCGTTGGCCTGCAGCCGATAGCTCTGATCCGAGACGATCTCCACCACTTCGTAAGGTCCCGAACCCACCGGCAAATCTTCGGTGGCCATGCTCGGCTCCTCGACGTTCTCCCAGACGTGCTTCGGAATGATGGGAAGGTCGGCGCCCGGTAGGATCTCGAACGTCGGCGCGGGCTGATCGTAGTAGAGACGCACGGTGCGCTCGTCGACCACCTCGGCCCTCTCGAACGGCGGGACGTCGAAGACATGGTGGGCGTAGCGTCCGGAAGCTCCGGCGAACCTTTCGTAGTACTCGAAGGAGAACTTCACGTCCTCGGCGGTGAGGGGCTCGCCATCGTGCCAGGTCAACCCCTCTCGAAGGGTCACGGTCCAGACCCTGCGATCCTCCGAGGGCGTCGCCTCCTCGGCGAGCCACGGCTCGGGGTTCTCCTTGACCTGCGACCAGAACAGCGAGTCGTAGACGAGCATGATCAGGTCGTGCGTGTTGGGCAGGGCCGCGAACGTTAGCGTGAACGGCGTCATGTTGTTTTCGAACCCGGGTATCGCCACCCGCACCCGCTCCGGCTCCTGGGCCGAAACATCGTCGGGCGCGGACGTGTGCATGCCACCGGCAACCAAAACGATCAGACAGACGGCGAAGATCAGAGTCGCTCTACGAAGCATCGTATTTCCCCCATGTGCTCCCTACGGTCCTACCTAACCGACAGCGCGACCACTATAACACAACTGTAATAGCTGGCTAATGACGATGAAACGGATGACACGGACGATCCACACCCCGAACGCGCCCGCCGGAGTGGGAAGCGGACGCTACCGTGCCGTTCGCGGCCGGCACGAGCACCCGGCGCAGGCGCACCGCCCCGCGAAAAGCTCGCGTTCCAGCCGTACCACGCGCCGCAACAGCTCCTGCTCGTGCCCGCCGAAGCTCTCGACGATGGCGGGCAGTTCCAGCGCCAGCAGGATCAGGTGTTCGACCGTGGGCGTTTCGAGGCCCCTCTCCCAGAAGGAGATCGTGCCCTGACTAACGCCGACCAGCGCCGCGAGCTCTTCCTGGGTCAGCCGCCGCTCGCGGCGGGCGTTACGGATAGCCAGGGATAGCGAGTTACCGCTCACGAGCTACGTCGATCGGGTCCCTACCTGGAAGTCTGCCCGCGCCTGCACGACGAGGGCGTAATTTATTGTGCAGCGCACGCCGTGCCTCACGTTCGGCGGGATACGGTACGGATCTCCGGCGCGCAGTGCCGTCTCCCCCTCGCCGCCGGTGAAGCCTGACCCGCCCACCAAGACCGCGCCCATGCGCTCCTGCTCGTGGGCGTGCTCGTCTATCTCGAGGCCGGGGCCGAGCTTGATCATGACTAGGCTGCCCATGTTGCCGCGAACGACGCCGGCTTCGAGAGCCTCGCCGTGCCGCTGCCTCCGGGGAGGGTTCTCGGCGCGGAAGACCTCTACATCCATCGGCAGACTACTAGCATATCCTCGGCAGCGGGTCTCCGACCAGCATGTCTATCATACGGGTGCCGCCGAACCCGGTATGCATGAGGACCATCCGGGCGGGCTCCTCGCACACTTCTCCGATGATCTCGGCCTCTTCACCGCCCTCGACGCCGCGCAACGCCTCCAGCGCGGCGTCGGCCGCTTCGGGAGCGACGACGGCGAGCAGCTTGCCCTCGTTGGCGACGTAGAGGGGGTCTATGCCCAGGATCTCGCACGCCCCGTTTACGACGTCCTGGATCGGGAGCTTCTCCTCCCAGAGCACGACCCCATACCCCGAGTCGCGGGCGAGCTCGTTCAAGACCGTTCCCACCCCGCCGCGCGTGGGGTCGCGCATGAAGCGCAACCCGGGCCCCGCGGCCTCCTTCAGCGCCCCCACCAGCGGGGTGAGTGGTCGCGTATCGGAGAGAACCTCGGCCTCCAGCTCCAGGTCGCCGCGTGCGATCAGGATGGCCGCCCCGTGGTCGCCCAAAGTGCCGGAGCAGAGGACCTTGTCCCCCGGCCGCACGGAAGCGGACGACAAGTTTAGCTCCGGATCCGCGACCCCAACCCCGGTGGTGACGACGTAGAGCCCGTCGCCCTTCCCGCGCTCGACCACCTTGGTGTCCCCCGTGGCGATAGAGACCCCCGCACGCCGGGCGGCCGTAGCCATCGCCTCTACTTCGTGTGCCAGCACCTCGGTCTCCAGCCCCTCCTCGACGATGAGAGCGGCGGAGAGCCCGATCGGGGTGGCCCCGGAGACCGCCAGGTCGTTCACCGTCCCGTTGACGGCGAGCTCCCCGATGGACCCTCCGGGGAAGACCAGCGGGCGCACCACGAACGAGTCGGTGGTCAGGGCCAGATGGGCATCGCCGAAGGGCAGCAATGCCGCGTCCGAGAGCGGTGCGAGCTCCGGGTTGTCGAGGGCCGGCAGCAACAGACCCTCTATGAGCTTGTGGGTCGCCTTGCCCCCTGCCCCGTGGCTCATGTCTATCCGCGGAGCTGTGAACTTCGGCGGCCGCCGGCGGTTCTGTTCGAGCGCGTCGATAACGCGCTGCTCTCTCTGCTCGCTCACTTCCTCGAACCTATCTCGACCTTCTCGAACGACTTGCGCCCGAAGTTGTAGTAGGCGGCGCAGGCGCCCTCGGAGGAGACCATGAGCGCACCCAAAGGACGCTCCGGCGTGCAGGCCGTGCCGAAGACCTTGCACTCCGGGGCCTTGAGCACGCCCTTCAAGACCTCCCCGCACTGGCAGGCTTTCGGGTCCGCCACCCGCACGCCCGGCGTGGAGTAGCGCAGCTCGGCGTCGAAGGCCGCGTACGCCGGGGAGAGCTTGAGGGCCGACTGGGCGATGAAGCCCAGGCCCCGCCACTCGAAGTACGGCCTGAGCTCGAAGACGTCGGCCATGGCCTTCAAGGCCTGCAGATTTCCCTCCCAGGGGACGGCCCGCCCGTACTGGTTCTCGACCTCGCAGCGCCCCTCGTCGAGCTGGCGCATGAGCATCAGGACGGACTGCAGGAGGTCCAGCGGCTCGAACCCGGCTACCACGCACGGCTTGCCGTAGTCCTTCGGCATGAACTCGTAGGGCCGGCAGCCGATCACGGTCGAGACGTGCCCCGGCCCGATAAAGGCGTCGAGCCTGAGGTCCGGCGAGTCCAGGAGCGCCCGCACCGGCGGCACGATGGTCACGTGGTTGCAGAAGACTGAGAAGTTCTCGAGGCCCTCCTTCTTGGCCCGCTGCAGGGTGAGCGCCGTGGACGGGGCCGTGGTCTCGAACCCGATGGCGTAGAAGACCACTTCTCTGTCCGGGTTCTCCCGGGCGAGGCGCAGCGCATCCAAAGGAGAGTAGACCATCCGGATGTCGGCGCCTTCGGCCTTCACCTCCAGCAGGTTCCCCTTCGAGCCCGGCACCCGCATCATGTCCCCG
>JADDPV010000278.1 GCA_016781705.1 Rubrobacter sp. | reverse complement strand
TACCTTGGCGGGGTAGGGCCCTACCGGCAGAAGTGCGACGAGGTCGTGGCGAACGACTATGAGGGTTTCGCTCGCACGTCGTGACGTCTAACCGGGATGGTGCGGTGCACCGCACCATCCCGCCGCCGACGGCTGCTTCACGAGCGGGGGTCCGATCAGGAGCCCACCAGCCCAACCATCGAGGCCCTCGCCGCCCTCGTGACCCGAAAACCTCCGCGCGGGGTGATCCTCGTACCGCGTCGAAGATTGTGACCCGAAGGAGAAATCCATGACACGACTGTCCGGCAAGGTAGCTATCGTCACCGGAGGCGCGAACGGTCTCGGCGAGGCCATGGCCACCCGCATGTCCGAGGAGGGCGCCGCGGTCGCGGTGCTGGACCGCGACGAGGACGGCGGCGAACGGGTCGCCGGGAAGCTGTCCGACGCCGGGTCGAAGGCCGCCTTCTTCGCGTGCGACGTTACGCAGGAGGAGGATGTTTCATCGGCGATCTCCTCGGTCGCCGAGCAGTTCGGCCGCGTCGACGTCCTCGTCAACAACGCCGGGGTCGAGGGCGTCAACAAGCCCACCCACGAGCTGAGCCTTCAGGAATGGGAGCACGTGATGTCCGTCAACACCACGGCGGTGTTCCTGTGCACGAAGCACGCCATCCCGCACCTCAAGCAGGCCGGCGGCGGCAGCATCATCAACATCTCCTCGATCTACGGCATCCTCGGCGGCGGGGACGTCCCGCCGTACCACGCCTCCAAAGGCGCCGTGCGCGTGATGAGCAAGAACGACGCGCTCACCTACGCCGCCGACAACATCAGGGTGAACTCGATCCACCCCGGCTTCATTTTCACGTCGATGGTCCACCGGTACGTGGAGGGCTCCGGACTCGATCTCGAGGAGACGAGGCCGGTCCTCGACGCCGCGCACCCCCTCGGCGGCACGGGCGAACCCGACGACATCGCGTGGGGCGCCGTCTACCTGGCGTCGGATGAGGCCAAGTGGGTCACCGGTTCGGAGCTCGTGATCGACGGAGGGTACACCGCCCGCTAACGGTCCGGCGGGCCCAACCATCACGCGCCGGGGTTGCAGTGTCGAGACGCGGATCAGACCAACCGCGGATGATGAATCATGGTGGAGCTGTTACTAGCCTATTATGCACTCATGAGCGTGCTCTCGGTACTTCTCCCATACAAGGACAGCGCCGAGTTCCGGCTGCTGGCATTATTCTGACGGAATATAAAGGCGCACCGCTTCCAGGCGGCCGCAGGGATAAGGGGAGGACCATAACGTGATCGAGAACCCGTACTACTCGTCGGACTTTCACGGCTCTTACGAGCTGTTTTCTCTAGGTGATTTCGTCCTCGAAGAGGGCTACACCCTGCGCGACTGCAAGCTCGCCTACACGACGTTCGGCGAGTTGAACGAGGCGAAGGACAACGCCATCCTTGTGACGACGTGGTACTCGGGGACGCACCAGATCTTCCGCGACGCCTACATCGGGTCCGAGCACGCCCTGAACCCGGAGAAGTACTTCGTCGTCGTCATCAACCAGATCGGAAACGGGCTGTCGTCCTCGCCCCACAATACGGGCGGTCCGCACGCGATGGCTCGGTTCCCTCACGTCAGGATAGGAGACGACGTCCGAGCGCAGGAGCGGCTGCTGCGCGAGCAGTTCGGCATCGAGCAACTGGAGCTGGTCACGGGCGGCTCGATGGGGGCGCAGCAGACCTACGAGTGGGCGGTCCGCTTCCCGGAGAAGGTCAAGCGCGCCGCCCCGATCGCCGGCACCGCGAAGAACACCCCGCACGACTTCCTCTACACCGAGACCCTCATCGAGGCGATCACCTCGGACCCCGGGTTCCGGGACGGCTGGTACGTGTCCCCTCTGGAGGTCCGCGAGGGGCTGCACCGCCACGCCAGGATCTGGTCGGTCATGGGCTTCTCGACGGAGTTCTGGAAGCAGGAGCAGTGGAGACCTTTAGGCTTCGCCTCCGCGGACGACTTCCAGGTCGGCTTCATGGACGCCTACTTCGAGGTGATGGACCCGAACGACCTTTTGTGCATGGCGTGGAAGTGGCAGCGGGGGGACGTGAGCCGCCACACGGGCGGCGACCTCGCCGCTGCACTCGGACGCGTGACGGCCAAGACGTACGTCATGCCCATCAGTGAGGACATGTTCTTCCCCGTGCGCGACTGCGAAGCGGAGCAGAAGCTGGTACCGGGCAGCGAGCTGCGCGTCATAGACAGCGTGGCAGGACACTTGGGTCTGTTCGGTTTCGAGCCGGGTTACATGCTGCAGATTGATCGCCACCTGGCTGACCTGCTTGCGGCGGAGGTCTGAACCGGCGCTCTGGACATCTCGGTGAAGGCGCGATGCGCCGGGCTGCGGCCCGTGCCATCCTTCACCGGCGGGGAGAAGAGTCGAGTAAAGAGGAGAGGAACTCTATGATAAAAGCGACGGTCCTGTATGGGCATCCCGAAGACCCGGAGGCGTTCGAGGAGTACTACGCGAATACGCACATGCCGCTGGCCGAGAAGATCCCGAACGTGCAGCGGTTGGAGGTGGGCAGGGTCGCCGCTGCCGATGATGGCGAGCCGCCCTACCACCGCATCGCCGAGCTGTGGTTCGAGAGTGCGGAGCAGATGCAGGAGAGCCTCGCTTCCCCGGAGGGCAGCGCCGCGACGGGGGACATCCCGAACTTCGCGACGGGCGGGGCTACGATATTCGTCTCCGAAGTCGAGACCTCCTAGGCGCACCACTTTCTTCAGTAAGGCCGGGGCATGCACGCTCCGGCCCTCTCTTACTCTCCTTCCGAGAGAAACGATTTAGAGAAGCGAGTGGGCTGGGTCGATGACGTATGCTCCTGAGCATGAAAAGGAGCTACTCGACAGATCTATCCGGCTCCGAGTGGGGGTGTCTTAAACCCTATGTCCTCCTTGCCTCAGTCGGCTTCCGGGAGGTAGGGGCCTACGAGAAGCACGTTCGCCTCGACGGCGAGTGGCGGGGCGTCGTGATCGTCGAGAGGCTGATCCCCGCCAACCCCGCCCCATTTAATGTTTTGCCCGGGGAATCGTCGTGACGTACCGGAAGGCGACCACGCGCGGGTGGCTGGTCGTGGTCGCCGCGGCCGTCATCGTGAACGTCGGCTACGGGACGATCTTCTACTCCTTCGGCGTCCTACTCGGGGAGGGCGCCGCGGCGGGCGAGTTCGGCAGGGGAACTCTCTCCGCCGCCTTCGGCCTGGGGGTGGTTGTCTCTGCGGCCTTGGCCCTCCCCGTCGGCGCACTCTGCGACGCGAAGGGGCCCAAGCGCGTCTTCCTGTTCGGAGCGGTAGCGGGCGCGGCGGGGCTAGCAGCGTTCTCCCAGGCGGAGATGTCCTGGCAAATCTTCGCCGCCTGGGCGTTCCTTCTGGGCCCCGCGATGGCCTGCGTGTTCTACGAGCCGGCCTACGTAGCCGTCGACCAGTGGTTCGACGGGCCGAAGGGCAGGCCGATAGGCGTCCTGACGGTGGTCGCCGGGCTCTCGGCCACGGTGTTCGTCCCGCTTGCGCAGTGGCTTGTGGAGCGAGAGGGCTGGCGAGGTGCAACCCTGTCGCTCGGGGCGGTCCTGCTGGTGGTCGTCGGGTCGCTCTCGCTGCTCGTCGTGCGGGACAGGCCTCGACCCGAAGCGAGGACCGAGAAGCTCAACCCAAGTGGCGCCTTCGCCTCAATACTGGAAGGCATCCACAGCGCCGACCGAGTCTTCTGGCTCGTTAGCGGAGCCTTCTTCCTCGGGCTAACGGCGACGTGGGCCATGCTCTTCCACCAGGTGGCCTACATGCAGGACCTAGGCTTCCCGGCGGGTGGGGTCGCAGCAGCCGTGGGGGTCGCGGGGCTCCTGAGCCTGCCGGCACGCTTCCTCCTCCCGGCCCTGGGCGACCGCGTGAGCCCGACTGCGCTAGTAGCGGCAACCTTCGGGCTCCTGGCCCTCTCCGGTGTGGTGCTTCTCGAGGCCCACGCGTGGTGGCGCGTTCAACTGTACGTCGGCCTGTTCGGGGTGGCCTTCGGGTCGGTCTTGCCCTTGCGGGCCCTGGTGATGTCGCGCCGCTTCGGCGGGGCGCTCTACGGTCGGCTCATGGGCCTGCAGCAGACCGGGCTCGCGCTGGCGATGGCGGCGGGACCTTTCGCTGCGGGGGCGCTGCGCGACGCTACGGGCTCTTACTTTGCGCCCTGGCTCGGGGCGGTGGTGCTGTTCGTGGCAGCGGTACCTGCGATCCTAGCGGTGCGGGCCGCGAGCCCGCGAGGATAGGGTGAGCGCCTCTGCCACGTCGTCTTTTGGCCCTACGGTGTGCCCGATGCGTGCCGTAGCGCCACCCTACTGTACAGAAAACCCGAATCGGTGATGCTACAGGCGAAATCGAGTGTGCGACCGATCATAGAAAACCCAGACCGTTGAGGCCGCATATTGGATTGAGAAGGGGGTCTCGAGGCCCTCGAGGGGCGCGGATTCAGAAGAGGTCCATAGAGATAGTTCCCCTCGCGCAGCCGATTCGCCAACCAGTACCAGAGTAAGGCTGCAGATGTGTCTTGCTCTCGAAACCGTGGCGACGCTCCTGGGGGCGTCGCAGGGCGCGCGTCCGAGGGCACCACACAAAAACAACCTCGGGGATTCGATGTCCTCGGATCAAACCTCGCCACGATGCCTGGAACCCATAGGCCGACCAGCATTGTCGGACGCCTCGAGCAGCGACCGTTACGAGGCGCTCTACGTCCTGTGCCTCATGTACGGGCTCAGGCAAGGCGAGACGCCTGAGCTTCGCTGGCAGGACGTGGACCTGGAAGGGGGAACGTCCGGGTAAGCCGCCAGCTACAGCGCGTCAGGGGCGGGCTACGGTTCTCCGAGCCCAAGAACGCCTCCGTAGGAGCGCGGGCCTGCCCCAGCGGGCCGTGAGCACCCTCACGAGTCACCGCAAGCGCCAGCTAGAGGAGAAGAAGCTCAGGGTGCCGTCCTACGACGAGCAGGGGCTCGTCTTCGCCTCCGGGCACAGGACGACTATCGACGCCCAGAACGTCGTGAACCGCTACTACAAGCCGCTGCTCAAGCGAGCGTGCCTCCCCCGGGCCGCTTCCACGACCTCCGGCATAGCTGCCTGTCGCTGCTGGCCCAGCGCGGCGAGCCCATAAGGGATCTGCAAGCCCTCGCCCGGCACGCATCGGCCGCTTTCACGCTGAAAGCGGTACACCCACCACTACGATTCTTCGGCGAAACGCACCGCTAACGCGTTAGGCGAGATACTCTCCCCGCCGAATCCTAGAGCGTTACTCTCACTGGATGCCTTCCATCGGCAGACCGCAGAAGGGATCTCCTGTGTGGGAGATCCCTTCGCAAGAAACCTTATTCGGACGGCTCAGGGCTTCAAGGCGGCGCGTAGCTCCTGTCCCATCTCGTCTATGGACTTGCGGGCGTCGTCCAGGGCCCCGATCATAGACACGAAGCCGTGGATGGTACTGCCGTAGCGGCTCAGCTTTACTTCGACCCCGGCCTCGCGCAGCTTCTGCGCGTAAGCCTCGCCCTCGTCGCGCAAAGGGTCGTACCCTGCGGTGATGACGATCGCGGGCGGCAGCCCGGAGTGGTCTTCGGCCAGAAGAGGCGAGGCCAGAGGCTCCTTCGCATGAAACTCGTCCTGGATGTAGTGGTCGTAGAACCACCGCATCGCCCTAATCGTCAGGAAGTAGCCCTCGGCGTTCTCCTCGCGCGAGGGGTAGTCGCCCAAGACGTCCACGGCCGGGTAGATCAGGACCTGATAGGAGATCTTTGGCCCGCCCCTGTCGCGGGCCATCAGTGCAACGACCGCCGCCAGGTTGCCCCCGGCGGAATCCCCGGCGACCGCGACGCGATCGCCGTTCACCCCTAAGAGTGCATTTCAAAACCTTGTTGGAGACAGACGGGTCGCGAGCAAGGACGGGCAGATCTCAGCAAGTATTCCCCTATTTTGGGCGTGTTCCGATCCGCACAGGCACCTGGAGTGGCGGTTTTGAAATGCGCTCTAAGGGCGAGGCGTTCTCGACGAGCCACTTCGTCGCCGCGTAGCAGTCCTCCGGGGCCGCAGGGAAGCTCGTCTCCGGGGCGAGGCGGTACTCCACCGAAGCGACGGCGCATCCCGAGGCGCTCGCCAAAGCGCGGCAGGTGGCGTCGTAGGCGTGGACGTTCCCGATGACCCAACCTCCGCCGTGGTAGTAGACCACGAGCGGTGGGTTGGCCTCGGAGCCTTCCGGCTTGTAGAGGCGCACCGGGAGCCTTCCCGCCGGTCCCGGCACGGTGAAGTCCCTGATCTCGGCCATGGGCTCGGGGTTCGGCACCATGTTGCCGAAGGCCTGATCTAGGAATGCCCGCGCCTGCGGGACGCTCATCTCCGAAATGTCCGGGACACCGTCGGCCTTCATCTGCTTGAGTAACGCGTCTGCCTGCGGGTCTAGCGGCACGATGGCCCTCCTCCTGTCACTTTTTCTCCGGCCGGAGTATGAAGCCTAGCCCAGTCCCGCGCTACTCTTGCGTACGCTTCGCCCGTAGCGTTGTGGCAGTGGTGTCAAAGAGGTTTGAACCGTTTCCCAAACTTTGTTCCACCCCACGTTTGTCTTGCAGAACCACCACTTTTCATTGTGGGCGATGCTGGGTTCGAACCAGCGCCCCCCTCCTTGTAAGGGAGATTGAGGGTGTTGCTTGGAGTTGCACGGGTGTGCGAATGTCGCTCACTTACGGGGTTTTCTCGTCTTTCGCTTGCCCCGCGTTGCACCGTATTGCGCCCGCGGTGGTGTCAGAGTGGTGTCAGGACTCCGCGGATTACGCGTCGCCGGTCCCACTGTGGACCGCATCAGCGACTAGGATATTCGCGGCTCGCTCGTGAGCAGGGACGGGTTGCCCGCAGCCGGGCGGGTTCATACCCGACGGTTTCCGCCAGCTCCTTGCAGTCCGCCCGCCTGAGCTCGCAAGCGATCTTATAACTGGTTTTCGTTTGTCTCCCCTCGCTACCGTTAGCAACCCCTCGGCTTTATGGGCGAGGGCGTACCGTCAGGGTGACCCTCGAGACGGCGCACAGCCTGCCCTCGTCGTCCTCGAGGAAGACCTCCCACAGCCACGTTGTCCTGCCGCGGTGCAGCCTCCTCGCCTCGGCGTGGACCGTGCCCTCCGTAACGGGGCGGAGGAAGCTCGTGTGGTTCGGAGCCCAACTGCGATCGACCCGCTCCGTGGACGGCGGAGACCGTGGCCTCCGACGCGAGCATCTCGGCCAAAGCGGCGTAGACCCCACCGTGCACCAGGCCCCACATCTGCCTGACCCGGTCGGTGACGCGCACGCGCCCCCGGGCGAGCTCGTCGGTCAAGCTCAACACCTCGCAGCCGAGCGTGCCGTCGAGGGTCTTCTCGAACAGAACGGGCGTGTCGGCCCAGATCGGACCGGACAACCCGGAGTTGTGATCATCCATCGTTTCTCATCCGGGTTATCGCCAAAGTTTCGTAGCAAACGATCCTGCGCACAGCGACGGTTGGTCGGGCGTGTAACGCTCTGCGGATCGCTTTCGTCCCCCCCGGACGCCGTAGCCGTAGCCGCTTCGCGCAGGCCCAACGGTTTACCCACCGCGGTTCTTCTCCGACGTTTGCTCATCATCGTCTTCTCCTCTCTTGAGCCTATATCTCTAAGAGAAAGCCCTGATGCCCGTGATCTCGCGCCCGACTATGAGAGAGTTGATGGAGTCGGTGCCCCCGTAGGTGTAGACCGCCTCCATGTTGGTGGCGTGCCCCACGACGTGGTACTCGAGGAGGATGCCGTTCCCCCCGAGGACGTCCCGCGCCTCCAGGCAGACCTACCCTCTGCTCGCCCTGTGGGCAAGCGAGCGAATGGGCGGCGGTCGGCCGCTCTGGTAAACATGAGCGTGCCTGCGGAAAACACACCCTTCCCTCGCGTTGGGTGAGTAAGGGGGGAGTAAGGGACCGAGCCAGCAGCTTGATTTTATCTGTCGGGGGCGGCGGGTAAACAAGGTCACCGATGGCGTAGAACCTAATATAGGAGGACGAAGGCATGGATGTGGGTAACTGGGGCGATTTGGGCAGCCTCGACTTGGGCCAACTCCAGCCGTTCCTGCAGGGTGTAAACTTCCCGGCCCAAAAGGAGGAGGTCGCCTCGAACGCCCAAAGCAACGGAGCACCGCAGAATCTCGTCAGCCAGATAAGAAACTCCGCCATCGAACGCTTCAACGGCCCGAACGAGGTCTTGCAGGCGCTGCAAGGCCGCTAGCGGGAGGACAGAACCTTGTCCGGGAGGTCTTTCACACTGCCTTCTGGCTTTCTAAGGGCGCGGAGCTTCTTCACATCCTCCGCGCCCATTCCGAGGGGCTGGCCACCGAGCCTTCGACGTTACTCGCCGCCGGCCTCTCCTGCGGACACCGGGGCCTTGACGGGGCTCAGGCCAAGCATCTCGCGCGCTTCCGAAGGGGTGGCCGGCTCG
This sequence comes from Rubrobacter sp., assembly GCA_016781705.1. Classification (GTDB taxonomy): domain Bacteria; phylum Actinomycetota; class Rubrobacteria; order Rubrobacterales; family Rubrobacteraceae; genus Rubrobacter_F. Next base: position 765 of record JADDPV010000278.1, on the reverse strand, counting down.
TGCCCTAATTCCCGAATGATTCGCACGGTGCGCTCTACGAGCTGTTCGTTGGTGGCCAGCTCGCCCTTAGCGTAGTAGAGGTTATCCTCCAGGCCGACTCGTACGTGTCCGCCGAGTATAAGTGCGTGGGTCGTCGCTGGCAGTTGAGCCGTGCCGATCGCGGAGACGTTGAAGACGCAGTTCGGCGGGAGCGCTTCGACCAGCATCTGCAGGATCTTCGGGGTGTAGGGCAGCGCTCCCTGGAAGCCGTGGTGGCCGTTCAGGACGATGTTTACGTAGTGGGGCGATTGGTCGTAGCCAGCCTCTATCAGGCGCGTCATGTCCTGCAAGATGTGCGGCAGATCGAAGACCTCCCACTCGGGCTTGATGCCCCTCTCGCGCATCCGCTCGGCCAGGATGTCGCACTTCGTCGGCGTCGTATTAACCAGGGTCTCCCGGCCACCGAAGAGCGCGACTATCGTTTGGCAGTCGAAGGTCGCCATCTCCGCCCCGGCCTCCAACCCCTTCAAGCGCTCCTCGAAGGAGATCTCTTCCAGCCCGCTCCCCAGCTCGTGCGTCATGTCACCACCCACGCCGCCACCGGTGCTGTTGTTGATAATGATGTCGCAGCGCTCGCGGACGAGATCGTTGATCCTCCGGTAGACCTCCGGGTTGCAGGTCGGGGCGTCGTCTTCGGGCCGGCGGGCGTGGATGGCGGCGATACTCGCCCCGAGCTCGCAGCAGCGCGCGACCTGCTCGGCGATCTCCTCCGGCTGCGTAGGGATG